>PFPO01000097.1:10530-10725 GCA_002793075.1 Candidatus Komeilibacteria bacterium CG_4_10_14_0_2_um_filter_37_10 | reverse complement strand
GTTTCATAATCTGTCCCAACCAGCCACCGAGCATACGGCCAATTTCGTCAATTTTTTCAGATATTGCTATATATTTTTTGTTATCAAAAGATTTTGTTTCCCAAAGAATTAAAAACATGAGTTTTAAGGCATCTATCTTTCTGATGGCGGTTTTGATGTATAAAACCTTTTCTTCTTTATTTGCATATAAAGCTC
>PFPO01000097.1:0-10423 GCA_002793075.1 Candidatus Komeilibacteria bacterium CG_4_10_14_0_2_um_filter_37_10 | reverse complement strand
TAGAGGTATGAAGATTCAACTCACTCATAAATTTGAGGATATTATTAGTTTAGAAAATCTATTAACCGCATGGCAAGAATTTTTATGCGGTAAGCGCAATCGTAAAGATGTACAAGAATTTTGTACCAACTTAATGGATAATATTTTTCAGTTATATCGCAATTTAGTATATCACAAATATGAACACGGTGGTTATGAGGCATTTAAGGTATTTGATCCTAAAATCAGAAATATTCATAAGGCCAGTATCAATGATAGACTTTTGCATCATGCTATTTACCGCCAACTTTATCCATTTTTTGATAGAACTTTCATTTTTGACAGTTATTCTTGCCGTTTAGGAAAAGGAACACATAAAGCGATTATTCGGTTTAATCAATTTTTCTTAAGAGTTAGTAGAAACAATGCTAAAATTTGTTGGGTGCTTAAAGGGGATATTAAAAGTTTTTTTGCGAGCATTGACCATGAACTATTAATCAACATCCTCAAAGAGTATATTCCCGACAAATATATTATCTGGTTGTTAAAAAATATAATTAATAGCTTTCAAACTAGAGAAGGCAAGGGCTTACCTTTGGGTAATCTAACATCGCAACTTTTTGCTAATATTTACCTCAATGAATTTGATCAATTTGTAAAGCATAAAATCAAAGCAAAATTTTATATTCGTTATGTTGATGATTTTACTATTTTGTCAGACAATAAAAAATGGCTCGAAAATCAAATTAACTTAATTGAAGAATTTTTATTAACAGAACTAAAATTAAACATTCATCCAAAAAAAATATTCATCAGGACAGTGTCGTCGGGGGTGGACTTTTTAGGTTGGATAAACTTCCCTGATCATAGGATTTTGAGAAAGACTACCAGACTAAGGATGATTCGTCGGTTAAAGGATCATTTTGCAAACGACTCTCTGAACTCTTATTTGGGATTAATGAAGCATGGCAATAGCAATAAAATTAAATCTGAAATTTTGACTTTTTTTAAACGTTGAGTATTTGATTTTAATTAAACATAATGCCACTAAGGGAGTTGGATAATTTAATAAATTAGTTATTATGATGATATTGAAAAAACACGGGTTTTTAAAACCCCGCGTTTTGTTTAGTTGTGATTAGTTCATAATTTTACTATAATACGCTTGCTATGCTCAAGAAAATATTTACCTCGCTTTTTATTATTTTTATTTTGGATTTAGTCTTGCTGATTAAGTTCGGTAGTTTGGTGGGCGCTAGCAATACCGTTCTTTATTTGTTGATTATGGTTTTGTTTGGTATTTTTTTGGTTAAATTTGTTGGTTGGGAACTGTTGGGACAAATTCAGAGCTTATTTGTTGGCGGTCAGCTAGATCAGCAAAATATCAGTCAAAAGTTGTATTATTATTTAGCAGCTATTTTGTTGATTATTCCAGGTTTATTAAGTGACATTCTAGCCCTCTTAATCATCTGGCCATTATCGAGAAAGATAATTGTGAATTATTATTTGGGCAAAAGGCGCGATATATTGGCGTCACAACGTAAAGAAGTTAAAATTATTAATATTAAATAAATGTTGAACAAAAAATTGATCAGTAAAATAAGTCAAAATCTTGGTTCTTTTCAGAAAGAGAGAGACTATATTTTTAATCGCTCGCGGGAAATATTACAAAACGCCAAAGAAGCAATTTTTGCTGCCCATCGTCAGGATTTTAAGATGGCTAACAATAAGATAGCCGCAGCGGAAAAAATTCTTTTGTATTTGCAAAAAGAGTATAACAAAGATAACCGACTAAAATTTGAAGGATCGTACAAGGCCTGTCTCGAGGAGTACGTGGAGGCCAAAATGTTTATTGCTGCTTTATTAAAGCAGGAGTTGAAAGAGGTGGCGGGAATTAATATCGGGCCAGAAGAATATATTGGTGGTCTTGCTGATATGACCGGTGAACTAGTGCGGCAAGCTGTTTTACAAGCCACTGCCAGCCATTATGACAGCTTGATTGAATACCGCCGTTTGTCTGAGGAGATAGTTGCCACTTTAATGAAATTATATTTAACTGGCGCCTTACGACAGAAGTTTGATGAGGCCAAAAGAAATCTCAAACGTCTAGAACAAATTCAATACGATATTACTATTCGCCACCTAGATCATGACGAAAATATACAAGATTAAAAAAGAATTAAATAATTCTGATGTGAACATTGATTTTGCTAGGGAATTAAACAAAGAGCAATATCAAGTAGTGACAAGGGCCGATGGTCCTTGTTTAGTATTAGCTGGCGCTGGTAGTGGTAAGACCAGAACCATAGTTTATCGTCTAGCCTTTTTGTTACAGCAGGGTGTGCCAGCCGAGAGAATATTATTATTAACCTTTACGAACAAAGCAGCACGAGAAATGGTGGCCCGGACCGAGGAATTATTAAAAGTGTATCCTGATGGTCTTTGGGCTGGTACGTTCCACCATATTGCCAATCGTTTGTTAAGACAATATGCTAAGTTAATTGGTTATCAGAGTAATTATAATATCTTGGACGCACAGGACAGCGTTGATTTGGTGAAAAAATGTTTACGGGAAGCTGGTATTGATACCAAGCAGCGTCGGTTTCCCTCAGCCGCTGTTTTGCAGGATATTTTTAGCTATCAACAAAATTCGCAAAAGGATCTGGCTGATATTATTACCTACAAACATCCGCAATGGGTCAATTTATTGTCGGATATTGAGTCGATACAGCGATTATATCAGCAGAAAAAGCAAAGCAATCAAGTGATGGACTTTGATGACTTATTGGTCAATTTGTTGAAGCTACTCCAGCAAGAAAAGAAAATTAGTCAAAAGCTAGCCCAGCAGTTTTTGTATATTTTGGTGGATGAGTATCAAGATACTAATCATTTACAGGCACAATTAGTTAAACATTTATCAGCGGCGCATCACAATATTTTGGTCGTTGGTGATGACGCTCAGAGTATTTACTCTTTCCGTGCCGCTGACATTGGTAATATTTTGGATTTCCCACAAATGTTTAGTGACGTTAAGGTTTTTAAATTGGAATATAATTATCGATCAACGCCAGATATTTTAGCCGTGGCTAACGATATTATCAGTAATAATATCAATCAGTACCAAAAGGAGCTGAAAACAACCCTAGATTCTTTTATCAAACCGCAATTATTACCGTGCTTAACTCCCAAACAAGAGGCTGAACTGATCTCCTCTTTGATTATTAAGATTCATGAAGAGGGCGTACCATTTTCCAAAATGGCTGTCTTATTTCGCGCCGCTCATCATTCGCAAAATTTAGAAATGGAGCTCAATAAGAAAAATATTTCTTATGACTATCGCGGTGGTTTACGATTTTTTGCTCGGGCGCATATTAAGGACGTGGTATCTTATTTGCGAGTATTGAATAATCCCGCTGATGAAATAAGCTGGTCGCGCATATTAAATTTACAAGTTGGTATTGGCGCTGCTGGTGCTGAACAATTGATTGATCAGATTAGAGCTAGCAAGTCCGCTAGCATGCAGGAAATAATTAATGCTGAATGGTCATTAAGTAGTCGCTCGGTTAATGGCTGGCAAAGCGTTTGTTCTACTTTGCGCCCGGTTTTGTCATTGATGAATACTGGTCCAGTATCAGTGGGCGAGATTGTTCGTATTTTAACCCGCTCGGATTACAAAAACTATTTAGAGAATGAATATCCTGATTGGCAACAACGACTTTCGGATTTGGAGCAATTTTCTTTTTATGCCGACAGCTATCAAGACTTAAATGCTTTTTTGAGTGAAGTTTCTTTGCAAGAAAATTTTAGTTTACAAAAAGAAAAACAAGAACATACTAGTGAAGATCAGCTGGTTTTAAGCACCATTCATCAAGCCAAGGGATTGGAGTGGCGCGTAGTTTTCATTATTAATTTGATTGAGAACGCCTTTCCTAATCAGCGCGCCTTACAAGAAAAAGGAGGATTGGAAGAAGAGCGGCGATTATTTTATGTGGCTGTCACGAGAGCCCAACAGCAACTATATTTAACCTATCCCATAGTTGGCGCTGGTAGTGGCTACCTTAATCAGGCCTCGCAGTTTTTAGCGGAAATCGATCGTCATAAATTAGAACGCGGACGGGTTGAGAATAGTGACCAATTGGATGAAAGTTTGGTTATTGAAGTTGATGAAGAAGGTAATCGTACCAGTTTTTTACCTGATTTAGACGATTTATAATCCACAGTTTTAATTAAACAAAAAAAGTGTTAAAATATAGCAGTAATAGTTCGGGGGCCGTTAAGTATTAATTAAGTGAAGAAATATGAATATGCAAAAAGCAGGATTTATATCCATGACAACACTAGTTATAATTTTGATTATTGTCGTTTTGTTAGTAGGGGGATTTGTTTATTTAGATCAATCCGGTCTATTGAAATCTAAGCAGGCCCAAGTTAGCGATGGTGCTAATATTGATAATGCCGCACAGCAACCGCAGCAAGATCAAGTCAAATTTGTGCCTTATCAAAGCGCCGATAAATTATGGCAAGTGCAAATACCAGATAATTGGTTTGGTGAAGAAAAAAATGGTGCCGTAATATTGTACAGCTATGACGCGCAACAACCGCAACCAGCCCAAGGAGCGAAAGTGGAAATTAGACGCTCACCTAATCCTAATAAATTAACTGCCGCTGATTTTTTGAAAGAGAAACAGATTGACGCGACAGCCGCACAACAAGCAATATTTAAACCAGTAATCGGTCTGATGTTATTGCAGGACAACACGCAGAATAATCCGAATGACATTCAGTCAACTATTTACATGCCAGTCAACGAAGAAATGATTATGATTACCGCCAGTAGCTTTGGTGGTTCAAGAGAAGCCGCTATACCATACTTTAATGCAATTCTCAATAGTTGGCAGTGGATGAAGGAAGTAACAGCACCAAGCATGACACCGCCAGATAAGCCAACTAAGGATTATAGCTCAGCATTGTGGGGCGTTAAATATCCAGAAGATTGGACGGTCAGTGAAGATGGTAATAAAGTTACTATCAAATCAGCCGTAGAAGGCAGTTTACCAGTTGAGATTGAGCTGGTTGCCGAGAACTATGGCTCTGATTTAGCTACCTATGTTAAGGACAACAATTTACCTCAAGACAAGGTGCAAAGTGGCACTCTAGCTCAACAGCCAATCGTAGCCATTGCTCAGATACCAAAGGATAATTACACAGTAACGGAAATTTACGGGTTAAAAGATGGTAAAGTTTTTAAGATTACGATACCGGATAGCAATCCAGCCGATCAAGATTTTACTGCTAAGCTGGCAGACTATCAAAAAATTGTTAGCAGTTTTACTTGGAAATAAATTTTAGCGAGGGCAAAAAATGGATAAAGTAGTTTTGGATTTAGAAACCAAAAAAAGTTTTGACGAGGTGGGCGGTCAGCAAAATGCCCACCTCTTAGAAGTGTCGGTTGTCGGCGCTTATTCTTATGGTTTGAATAAGTATCGAGCATTTCGTCAGTCAGAATTTTCAGAACTAGAAGAATGGCTAAAAAAAGCCAGTTTAATCATTGGTTTTAACAGTAAGAAATTTGACTTTACCGTTTTACAGCCATATTTCCGATGGAAATTGGATAAATTGCCACATCTGGATATCTTGGAAGAAGTTCAATTCGCTCTTGGTCATCGTTTGAAACTGGATTCTATTGCTACGGTTACTTTAGGTGAAGGTAAGTCTGGTTCTGGACTGGACGCTATTTGGTACTACAAAAATCAGGATTGGGATAAATTGATTAGGTATTGTTTGGATGATGTCCGAGTTACTAAGGAATTGTATGACTATGGCGAACGCCATGGCCGTTTGTGGTTTGAAAATAATGGCCAGCGTCAACCAATACCAATACGTTGGGGTAGTAAGGAAAAGATTATTGATTCTTTACAGGTAGCGATGAAATATGGGCGTCAGGTTAAGATTGAGTATTTAAAATTTGGTAATGAAATGCGAGCGCTGAGGGATATTGATGTCAAAGAGGTGCACCAGGAAAAAAATCAAATTTTAGCTTTTTGTCATCAAAGTAAACAAGATAAACATTTTGATATTAATAGAATTTTTGCCGTTGAAGTCTTGGGTCAAGCGCAGTCTTTTCAGGCATCCCTTTTTTAGTATATGAAAATAATCACCACGCTAATTATTGTTTGTCTATTTTTGACTGGCTGCAGTGCCAATCAGGATCGTTTGGTTAACGATAGTAGTTTAATTGATGTTAATAGCCCGGGCAGTGTCATGAGTATGGAGAAAATAAGAGAAGTTGTGGTGAGTGAAGCACAAAAGGTTTATCAGCAAAAAGTGGAGCAAGGGGTAGATTTAAGTAATGGTCCGTGTTTAGCAGATGCTATTTTTCCTGATTGGGTAGCTGATATTGCTCACAATCCGCGTTTAGCCATTGATGACGAAGCACAAAATCAGTGCCCATCTTATCTGGCCGGTCGTGCTCATCATTTTATTGAGCTGGATTTAGCTGGCAAAGTATTGCAAATTAAATAACTTATTTGATTGTATTTTAAGTACGCAAGAAAAATTGGGTATTTTTTTATTAATTTATTTGTTATAATTATCCTATATTTTGTGAAGATCAAAGAAAATATTCGTCTAGATTTTTTGTTAGTAATTAGCATGGTATTGGTAGCTATTCCGATTATTTTATATTTTGAGGTTAGGTTTTTAACCTCGACAATTTTATTTTTTGCCGTACCGGCGATTTTTCTTTTAATTCGGCAGCCAAAACAGTTAAAAAGGTTGGGTGCTAGCATTATAGCGGGCATGATAGTGGCTTTTATTATTGATTTTCTCGCGGAATTTAATGGTGCCTGGTCTTGGGCGCCATCGAGGCAGCTGGTATTTCCCAATAAACTATTAGGATTGATTCCTATTGACGTATTGATTTAGTATTTTTTTTGGATTTTATTAACGGTGGTTTATTATGAGCATTTTTTTGAACACGATCATTCGCAAAAGGTAGCGCCACTATTCAAATCGGTACTCCTTGTTTTCTTTAGCTTATTAGTATTAATAATATTTACTTTTTTTATTTACCCCAGTGCCTTGTATTTTCCCTACACCTATCTGATCATTGGCGTGACTGGCGCTTTTCCCTTTTTTTACTTGATTATAACCAAACCACATTTAGCAGCAAAATTATTAAAGGCGGGTATTTTTAATATTTTTCTTTTTCTCAGTTTTGAGTTAACAGCACTTAGTTTGGATCAGTGGCGGTTTCCTGGACAGTACATCGGTCATATACAACTTTTTGGACTACAGTTTCCTTTTGAGGAATTTATTTTTTGGATCGTTTTGGGAACACCTATTATTCTAGCCTACTATGAATTGTTCGTGGATGATGGGCGGTAGCAACAATTTTTTTCAGTGCTAGTAAATTGCGAAAGATTTAGGGTTGACAAATAATTGTAATAGTGTACAATTATTTTTCGTTCATTATAAAAATCAAAAAAAGGAGAAATAGTATTATGATCAAAGTAGAGGATGCCTATAAAGAAAAGTTTTTGCAAAGAAACGGCACGGAAGTATGGCGTTTGGTAGAGATTGTTACCGAGTATGGCAGAACAGAATCAGTGAGAACAGAGGCTCCCTATAATGTGGAGTTTACCTACGTGCATGACTGGAAGCGAATTCTAAAAACAGCACTAGGATTTGATCTTGGTGGCGATGAAACGTTGGTTGAATTAAAAAAGGAATATATCAACAGATATGGCCAAAAAAGTTGGCAGCAACTATTTTCTGCTTTTAAACTAATTCTTTTCCATTCGGCATTGCACTTAGAAGGTTTGCATAAAATGCTGAGTCGCAAATAAATAAAAATCCCCGTTGATTGACAGCGGGGTTATTTTTTTTGATCAAGATCGAGACATCTTTTTAAAAGTAGGGCAATGGTCATGGGTCCGACGCCACCGGGAACTGGCGTGATGTGTGAGCAATAAGAAAAAACATCGGTGTAATTAACATCACCAACGGTAAAATAGTTATTAATTTTATTGGTGCCCACATCAATGACAATTACATCTTTTTTAATATCATCATGGCCAATGATCATCGCTTGACCCACAGCTACTATTAAAATATCGGCTTTTCTGGTCTTTTCTCGCCAATTCAGATCTGCTAAATAGGCGATAGTAACATTAATTTTCTGTTGTTCCAGGGCAATGGCCATATTTTCGGTAAACTCCCGACTGTTGGCTAAAATACAAGCTTGACGACCCATTAGCTTTTCTTGAGTAGATAATAGTAGTTGCCAAATACCAGCAATCAAAACTGGCGTTTGCTCTTGCTGGCCCAGTTTGAATAGTTGTAAATTATCTGGATGAAAACCATCAGCGTCCTTTTTCGGATCAATAGTTTGGATGATGAGATTTGTATCTAAGTGTTTTGGCAGTGGTAGTTGAACGAGTAAGGCTGATATTTCCGGATCTTGGTTTAAAAAATCAATAACTTCAATTACTTGTTCGTTAGTACAATTATTAGCTAAACGATAAAGGTGAAAGTTGATGCCCACTTTTTGGCAAGCTTCTTTTTTTAGTCGTACATAGAGCTCTGAGGCAGGATCTTCACCAACCAAAATAGCCGCTAAGCTGGGTTGCAGATTTTGTTCCCTGATTTGCTCTAAAATTTGCTGACGAATATCCTCAGCTATTTTTTTACCATCAATAATATTAGTCATAAGATAGATCGGGATAGAGTGGAAATTGAGCAATCAATTCACGCAACTCATTGTTTACTTGTTTAATGATATTATCGTCGGTGCTATTTTTGAGAATTGTGGCTATTCCTAAACCAATCTGGGTCATTTCTTTTTCTTGCAAACCACGCGTCGTCAATGCTGCTGTCCCCAGTCGTAAACCAGAAGGATTGGTGGGTTTGCACGGATCATAAGGTATGACATTTTTGTTAGTATATATTTCCGCGCGCGCTAAAGCTTGCTCAGCTTGCTTACCAGTAATGCCCAAGTTAGTTAATTCAATAAGTAATAAATGATTGTCCGTACCACCAGTTACCATGGCGATGCCTTGTTGCTGGAAAACGTTTTCTAGCGTCTTGGCATTTTTAAGAATTTGTTGTTGATAGGTTTTGAATTCCGGCGCCAGTGCTTCCTGGAAAGCCACTGCTTTAGCGGCGATGACATGCTCCAGGGGTCCACCCTGCATCCCGGGGAAAACAGCGGAATCAATTTTTTGCGTCAGGTTTTTTTTACCAGTTAAATCAAAACGATCATCGTTTTGACAAAGGATAATAGCGCCCCGGGGACCGCGCAATGTTTTGTGTGTAGTAGTAGTAACAATATCAGCATAGGGGAAAACAGCGGGATGAAGATTGGTAGCAACTAAGCCAGCAATATGTGCCATGTCAATTAAGAGATAGGCGCCAACCTCATCAGCGATGGCGCGAAACTGTTGGAAGTCAATTTTTCGGGGATAAGCTGAGGCACCAGCAACAATTAATTTTGGTTGGCATCGCTGAGCTAATTCACGTACTTGAGTAAAATCAATTAGTTGCGTTTCTTTATTTACTCCGTAATGAACAAAATTGAATAAGCGACCAGAAAAATTAACTGGCGAACCATGCGTTAAGTGACCACCAGCAGATAAGTCCATGGCCAAGATCGTATCCCCCGGTTGGAGGATTGATAAATAAGAAGCTAGGTTAGCCTGTGATCCACTATGCGGTTGCACATTAGCGTGGTCAGCACCAAAAAGCAGCTGAGCTCGATTAATGGCCAGTTGTTCAATTTGGTCAATATATTCATTTCCTTCGTAGTAGCGTTTGCCTGGATAGCCTTCGGAATATTTATTGGTCAAGGGTGTGCCTAGTGCCTCTAAGACAGCCGCGGAAACAAAATTTTCTGAAGCAATCATCTCCAAGCCAACTCTTTGCCGATTTAATTCTTGTTGGATTAAAGAGTGGATTTTTGGATCTTGTTGAGCAATATTTTTTAACATAAGTTGATTTTAGCAGAAACAAAATAGTTTGACAATTGGAAAATTAATAGTTAAAGTGGAGAATACTTGTACAAAAAAAGGAAATACTCAACTTTTTAAAAGAGTTGAGCGTTCCTGGGAGATGAAAAATGAAAACACTTGGTTATAGCTGGACCTTTGAAATTTTGATTAATAACGTGAAAAAAGAGTATCAGGTAGAAACAAAATATGCCAATTTATCATTAGCTTGTTGGGAATTATGATATGTCATTTTCGGCGAAGAAAAAGATATCCCGACAATTCAATTATTTTTGGAAACGACTGATATAAAATTAATCAAAGGACCCGAGCCATTATCTTACCCACCCTCATCATTTACCGGTGGGAGTTATGAAGTGTGGTAAGGTAGAGTTACTAATTCAAGACTCTACTTTTTTAATTGCTCAGGAAACCCCGCACGAGAATTCCTTCTAAGGCTG
>PFPO01000096.1 GCA_002793075.1 Candidatus Komeilibacteria bacterium CG_4_10_14_0_2_um_filter_37_10 | reverse complement strand
CCTAGAACACTGTGCCCTGGGTGGTAAAACCCCAAATGAGGTATTAGCTAGAGTGCAAAATGTGTGTACCTAAAACAGATTAATCAACAGGTTGTTATTAGGCATAAACCACGGGCAATATTGACAAAAACACCCAAATAAAATATAATACTATAGTATTAATTAATAAAAAATTGATTTTTAAATTATAAATTTACTATGACTGTACCACCGAAAAGACGTAGTAGCAGTGCTAGAAAAAGACGAGCTTCGCATCACGCTTTAACAATAGCGAGCACTCACAAGTGCCCCAAGTGTGGTTTTGCCAAGCTACCACATCGAGCCTGTTTAAACTGCGGTACCTATAAAAACAAAGAAGTTATTAAAATTAAATCATCTTTAGATAAGAAAAAGAAGAAGTAGATTCTTCTTTTTTTTGTCAAACAAAATTATGTCCAACAGACACCTAGCTAGAACATTAGCATTACAAACCCTTTTTCAATGGGATTTTAATGGTCAGAAAGAAATTTTGGCAGATGTTTTATCCTACAATTTTAAGGAGTTTGCTAATGATTTTAATGACGAGGGGTTTAGTCTAAGCTTGGTAGAGGGTGTTAAAAAGAACGTCACCGAGATTGATGCCCTAATTGTAAAATACGCACCAGAGTGGCCACTAGACCAGATTACACCAACGGATCGCAACTGTTTACGTATTGGCATTTATGAACTTAAGTATGATTTAAATATTCCACCCAAGGTGGCTATTAATGAAGCCATTGAATTGGCAAAGACTTATGGTGGTGATTCGTCCGGCAAGTTTATTAATGGTGTTTTGGGTTCTATTTATAAAGAGATGGAGCAAAAGGGTGAAAAACAAAACATGGATGAACGGATTGAGCGGGAAACATCGGTTGGTGGCGTCGTTTATTATCAAGATGAGAAGGGTTGCAAGGTGGCATTAATACTAAACGCTTACAATAAGTGGGCATTACCAAAGGGGCATTTGGAAAGCGGTGAAGATTTGGTAGCTACCGCCAAGAGAGAAGTAGCTGAAGAAACCGGCTTACAGAATTTAGAAATATTAGATTACCTCGGACAGATAGAATTTAAAATTAAAAAACCGCAAATTGCAACGATTTTAAAAACAGTACATTTTTATTTAATTCGTAGTGAAGATGATAAGTTGGTGTTACCCAAGACTGCCGAACTCAAAGACGTTAGTTGGTTTGAACCGCAAGAAGCATGGCAGAAAATTGATTATGAAAATACGAAAGAAGTATTAGCTCGGGCCTTTGAGATATTAAAAATTACAGTTCAATAAAGAATAATTTTTAATTATTAATTTTTTGTAGGTGGCACTCTATTTGGATTAATATATAATTCAAGCAGACTGTTACTTACCATTTTGGTGAGGAATGAAACAATGAAGGATTTCAAAAAATTAGCTGACGGTTGGGAGGTAAAATTTAATAACCCCGAGCTTTTAAAACAAGCTCATGTTCACCGTTCTTATTTAAATGAGCACAAGGACTTTGGTATGGAGCATAATGAGCGACTAGAATTTTTAGGCGATGCTGTTTTGGAGTTGGCAGTTACTAAATTTTTATACAACAACTATCCTAATCCTGAGGGTGAGCTGACTAATTGGCGCGCTAGTTTGGTTAATGGCCAGATGCTAGCATCGATAGCCAAGGGTTTAAAAATTGAAGATAATCTCTACTTAAGTAAAGGCGAATCGCAAGACAAAAACGGTAAGGCGAGAAACTACATATTAGCTAATGCGCTAGAGGCCTGTATTGGCTCGATTTATTTGGATCAAGGGTTTGAAGCAGCAGAAAAGTTTATTGAAAAATTTGTTTTAGTTAAATTACCAGAAATATTACAAGCCCGAGCCTTTATTGATCCCAAAAGTCATTTTCAGGAGCGTTCCCAGGAAGTTTATGGATCAACGCCAGCATATAAGGTATTGGAAGAAAAAGGACCTGATCATGAAAAGTTTTTCCGCGTGGGTTTGTATATAGGCAAGAGAAAGATTTCCGAAGGCACTGGTATGTCCAAACAAGAGGCCCAGATTGATGCTGCACGAGCAGGACTTGTGGCCATGAGTTGGTAAAAAAATGATTAACATAAAAAAGTTCCTGCATTATATAGAGAGCTTTTTAATTTATTTATTACCTTTCCAGCCAACAATTTTTTGTAATAGGGCGTAGATTAATAATTGCCATTTACTTCTGGTCCACCATTGAACAGAATGCGGATCAAAGGGAACTTTAGCAAATTTATATTTTGCTAATTCATAGCCAGCAAAGCGAACTAATTTTTTACATTTGGATAAGTGCAGGAATGGTTGGGCAATAACATAAACCAACTCAACTTTTCTAGTAGAAAAGTGACCATCAGCTTGCGACACCACTTCCCCGCTGTTTAAATATTGTCTTGGTCTAGTATGACGCGTAACAACAAGGGTAGCTGGCGATTTCTGAAAGCAAGAATTGATTTCATGTTGCAAGACAACAGCGACTAGCTGTTGATCGTTACTATGGTTAATTTGTCTAATCGTTGATTGGACGACTGAAGCCAACACCTTATTACTCGGCCCAGGATTATCTATTTGATAACCAAAGGAAAAAGCAACAATACCGACGTTTATTTTTTCTTTCAATTACTTCACCTGTCTATAAAATTAGTAAAGCCATTGCTATTAGAAATAATATTATAGCGAATAATACTTGCGGTGTCAGACTTGAATAATCTTTAGCAATTACTTGGTCAAGAGTAAGTGCTGTTTGCGAAAACTCGACTTCATCTCTTTTTTTGATTAGGCAAAAACCATGATCACGATCAAATAGTTGATAGTAGTAATTATTAAAAGGCCAAAGCCACATAACTCCGCTACTGTCTAAACTATCGTGTACATAATGCCAGGTTAAACACCAGAATGATAATAAAAGAAGAGGCACTGAATAGAAAGCAACTGGTAAAACAATCAACAAGTAACAGAACAAAGGTCGGTGGAGCAGTGAAGAGCGATGATTGCTATCCTTTCTTTGCAATAGTAAGTCGGCGTCTGGCAGTATGGCAAAAAAGATAGCAAATACATGCCAATTATTAATACCAACGACAGAGAAGGTAAGCGAATAACCGTTACCAAATTCACGATAAAATAGTTCACCAAAAATTAAACCAAGAGAAATATCTGCCAAACCCATAAGTGTTATGGCTATTATTTTTTTAAAGTACTTCAAAGGATCACCTTTAGTTTTGTGATAAATAATGATTAATGCTTTACCGTATTACATTTTTGGTTATTTGTCAAGCCTTTCAGGGCTTCAAGTGTTGCTATAACAGTCAAAAAATAGTAGAATTCAATGGTTAATATAGCCAAACTCGTTCAATTATGTTTTTACAAAAATTAGAAATACAAGGTTTCAAGTCGTTTGCCAATAAAACTGTTTTAGAATTCAATCGTGAGCTAACTTCCATCGTTGGCCCTAATGGTTCTGGCAAATCCAATATAGTTGACGCTGTACGTTGGGTGCTAGGCGAACAAAGTTTGAAAGTTTTGCGCGGCAAAAAGACGCAAGACGTTATTTTTTCTGGTAGCGATCAGAAAGCACGATTGGGTTTTGCCGAAGTCAGTTTGTATTTAAATAATGAAGACAATAAAGCCCCCATTGATTACGGGGAGGTTGTAATTACGCGCCGTGTTTATCGTGATGGCGAGAGTGAGTATTTGATTAATAAGAATAAAGTACGACTACAAGACGTTTATTTATTAATGGCCAAGTGTAATTTTGGTCAAAACTCTTATTCTATTGTTGGCCAAGGAATGGTTGATTCTATTCTGACCTCTTCACCACAGGAGCGTAAAGAATTTTTTGATGAAGCAACAGGCGTCCGCCAGTACCAGATCAAAAGAGAGCAGTCGTTAAATAAATTGGAACGAACTTATGAAAATTTATTGCAGTCCCAACAGTTACTGCAAGAGATCGAACCACGCTTACGATCATTAACGCGGCAAATGAAGCGTTTGGCGGACAAGGAAGAATTAGAAAGCGAGTTACAAAAGAAACAAACAATTTATTATAATTTTATCCACCGTGGTTTAGCGTCGGAGTTAATTCAAAAAAAGAAAGAAGGCCAGCGATTATTAGGAAAAAAAGACGAATTAGAACTAAAATTAACCAATTGGCAAAAAGAGTTAGAGAAGATTGAGGAGGGTATGGGCACCGGTTCTGGTTTTGTTGATTTAGAAAATAAATATCAAAAGCATTTGCTGGAAAAAAACAAAACGCTTTCCGAAATGTCTTTGGTGCAAGGAAAGATTGATTTACAGCTGACCACTAGTGGCCAAGGAAACGTTGTTTGGTTAAGGAAAAAAGAGGAGGATTTACAATCTCGATTGGTAGAATTAGCACAGCAAAAAAATGATGCCCAAGAGCAGTTGAGCAAAACAGAAAATATATTACAAAAAAAATTACAAGAACAAGCTAAGGTATTAGGCGAATTTCAAAACATTAAAGACCAATTAGTTAGCCATAAAAACGAGTGGGATGGCGAACAAATACATTTGGCATTAGAAAAACTAGCTAACGACTATGCCATTTTTTTAGTTGCTATTAAGAAAATTGAAAGTCCGAATAAACTCGCCGAAATCCAAGAGCAAGCTGATCAGATAAGTCAGCAGATTAATTTTCTCTTGAAGGAGTTAAGTAAAACCAGTAAATTAAGCGCCACCGAACAGCAAGTATTGGAGGAAAAAATGGAGAGTTTTCTGATCAGCAAAGATAATTTAGTTGATGAGATTAATCAAATTAGAATTACTCAGGGCGTAGTGCGGACTAAAAAAGAGCAAGCTGAACACAACTACCAACTAGCTCAAGAAGAAAAAAATAAGATTGATCAGGAGATTGTTTTGCAAAGCAATGTGTCCAGTGGTGAAAAGAAAGATCTTTTGCAGAAACAGAGACAAGAATTAGAAATAAAATTAAACGAGCAAGAAGCTGCCTTACAAATCGCCCAAGAGAAATTAGCCGAGATCAATGCCCGAGCCGAGGGTCGGCAGGCCAATTTAATTCAAATACAGCGACAAACCAGAGATGTCCAGATTGAGCTGAATAATATTAATAATCAAATCGCCATACTACAGATTGAGATAGCCAAACTGGAGACAAGATTAGAAGATTTACAACAAGAAATTAGCGAAGAGATGCACGGGTTGTGGCAAGAGGAGGAGTTGGTTGATGATAAAATAAGACCCGAAGATTTAAAAATAGAGATTAACGGTTTAAAAAATAAATTATCTTTGATTGGCGGCATTGATGAAGGTGTGGCTAGTGAATACCAAGAGGTGAAGGAGCGCTGTGATTTTTTGCAAACCCAAACCGTTGATTTAGAAAACTCCATCGAATCGTTACGCGAGGTCATTCAAGAGTTGGATCAAAAAATTGCTCAGCAGTTTAATAGCACCTTTGACATTATTAATAATGAATTTCAAAAATACTTTAAAGTATTATTTGATGGTGGCAAAGCTAACTTAGTTTTAAAATCAATAATGCCGAGTAAAGAGGAGAAAGATAATGAGGAAGCCGCAGAAGAAAGTGAAGAAGGAGAGGAAGAGACATTGTCACCGATTAAAAAATTAAGACAGAGCTTAACGCCAACGGAGATAGAAATTCGCGCTTGTCCGCCCGGTAAAAAAATTGAAAGTCTGAATACGCTCTCGGGCGGCGAAAAAGCCATGACAGCTATTGCCTTGATCTGTTCTATTGTTTCTGCCAACCCATCACCATTTATCATTTTGGATGAAGTTGATGCTGCACTGGACGAAGCTAATGCCGGACGGTATGTTGCCATTTTAAATGAGCTATCGAATAAAACGCAATTTATTGCTATCACGCATAATCGGGTAACCATGCACCACGCAGCTATTTTGTATGGCGTGACTATGTGTACCGATAGCGTCTCGCGGTTGCTATCAGTTAATTTAAAAGAAGCTGAGGAGAAGTATAGTAATTAATATAAGCACATTGACAAGTTATTAGAATTTTTGTTAGGATTTTTGTAAGTTCATTAATATAAGAGGAGAAGATATGTTACGAAAAATGTTGGCCAGTTGTTATTTTGTTGTGCTTATCGGATTAGTATTTTTCTTGATAATTACTAATTGGTTAGTAATAACAGGCACCTTTTTTGAATTTATTGGATTAATCGATCATTATTTTGTTTATTTTGCAATCGGTTGTCTGATCACCGCGTTT
>PFPO01000095.1 GCA_002793075.1 Candidatus Komeilibacteria bacterium CG_4_10_14_0_2_um_filter_37_10 | reverse complement strand
AGCGCCGGTATTTTTTATTAAATTAATTCGACAGCATGCATTAATGTTTTCTGTCAGCACTTATCTTAATACACCATTAACCTTAATAATTATTGCAACCTTGACTTTTTTTGCCCATTCCCCCAAATTCGCGCCGCTAACTGGTATTATCCAAGCTAATCAGGCCTTATTATCGCTTGCTCTGGCCTCAATGTTCCTTTCTCTTTTTTTAATTATTAACCGTAAGGGCGCTTTATCGCAAATTATTGGCATTCTTTCTTTGGAAAATAGCATTGTTGCTTTTACTATTTTTGCCGGTTTGGAACAATCTCTGATGCTACAATTTGGCATTATGTTTAATATTTTTATTTGGCTCATTATCGCTATCATATTCATATCTATGATTTATAGATACTTTGGGACGCTTAATGTAACGACAATGAATAATTTAAAAGATTAGAATTATGGAAATACTATTTATCATTATAACTTTAATAATTACTGCATTCCTAAACGCTTTCATCAAACGTAAATTGGTGATTGAATTTTTTTCTATTATCGCTTTTTCAGTCGCATTGTTTGAATCTGTTGTTATTGCTTTGAAAGTTTCCATTTCCGGTATTTATTCTCCATTTGTTTTTTTCTCTGTTGATTCACTAGGAGTGATTGTGATGCTTATTATTGCCTGTGTCGGATTTATTGCAACTATTTATTCCATCCAATATCTTCGTCAGGAAACAGCCAAGGGTATTATTGGTTTTACCAGAGTAAGGCAATATTTTGTTTTGTTAAATATTTTTATGACAGCAATGTTTTTGTCTATTACTGCCAACAATCCGGTATTCGCCTGGATTTTTATTGAAGCCACGACGCTTTCCACCGCTTTTCTTATCAGTTTTTACAATAAACCGTCAGCTATTGAGGCGGCCTGGAAATATTTGATTATCAATTCTATCGGTTTACTTCTGGGATTTTTTGGGACAATTTTATATTTTACTTCAGTTAGCTCACTTGGCGAAAACGGATTTGTTAGTTGGGAGTCACTTTTGGCCAATGCCACACACTTAGATCCATTAATTGCTAAAATAGCTTTTATTTTTGTATTGATTGGTTACGGCACCAAGGTTGGACTAGTGCCTATGCACACATGGAAACCTGATGCATATAGTAAAACACCCAATCCCATTGGGGCATTACTATCAGGTGCGCTTTTGCCAGTTGCATTTATAGTTATCTTAAAATTTAAAAATTTAACAGATATGGCTATTGGTCCACAATTTAGTCAGAATTTATTAATTATTTTTGGCACCTTATCCATTGCTGTGGCTTCTCTCATAATGTTCAATAATAAAAATTATAAGAGATTATTAGCTTACTCGAGTATTGAAAATGCTGGGGTAATGGCTCTCGGTTTTGGTTTTGGAGGATTGGCAATTTTTGCGACTACCCTGCATTTAATTTACCATTCATTGGTAAAAGGGGTTATGTTTTTTTCTTCCGGCAATTTATTACTCAAATATAATTCTGATAAAATAAATAATATTAAAGGAGCATTAGATGTTGTGCCATTTACAAGCATACTATTTATCGCCGGTTTTTTGATTGTAACAGGTGTTCCCCCATTTGGAATATTTCTAACCAAGATGCAGATTCTTTCCGTCGGCATAGAAATAAATCCGATAATTACCATTATGGCTCTATTTTTTATGACGCTTGTTTTTATCGGATTTTTAAAACATATTACCTCCATGTTTTTTAGCCAGAAACCTGAAGATATCGAGGTTGGCGAAGGTAATATTTGGTTAATTATTCCACCAATGATATTACTGATAATTATTATCGTTTTAAGTTTCTATATTCCACCATTTTTATTAACATTAATAAATGATGTTGTTTCTCACTACTAATATGATTAAAAAGAAAATAAAACGATTTATTCCAAAAGGTGCGCAGGTTGAATTTTATGATAACAGTGCTACTTTTGAAGTATCACCTTTAGAGATAAAGAAGGTTGCTCATGATTTATACGCTAATAAAAATCTTTCACTCAAGCTTATTACCGCGACCGATGAAAGAGAAGACAATGGTTATTTTAAAGTCTGGTACATTTTTGGCATGCCAAAAGAAAATTTATTTATCATCCCTTTTATTTTATTAAAGAATAAAACAGAATTTCCTTCAATCTCCCTTATGATTTATGAAGCATTAAACTACGAAAGAAAAATAAAAACATTTTTTGGTCTTGATCCAATCGGTTGCCATGATAAAAGACCAATCACTCTTCACGAAAATTGGCCAATAGATGTTTTTCCTTTAAGAAAAGATTATGATTGGCAAAAAAGACCTCAAATAGCTAGTGGCACTTATAGTTTTCAAGAAGTTAAAGGCGAGGGTATTTATGAAATTCCAGTTGGTCCCATTCACGCTGGCATTATTGAACCGGGACATTTCCGCTTTAGTGTTGCCGGAGAACGAATCGTGCTTTTGGAGCCACGGCTTGGCTATGCCCACAAAGGCAGTGAGAAATTATTTGAAGTGTTGCCGCTTAATGATAAAGTAAAATTATCAGAGAAAATTTCCGGTGATAGCTCATTTAGCCACTCACTCGCTTTTTGCCAGGTATTGGAAAAATTAAATGATACCGTAGTACCTTCGCGCGCGCGATACTTGCGAGTTATTTATGCCGAGTTAGAAAGATTAGCTAATCATTTTGGCGATATTGGGGCGATTATGATGGATACAGGGTTTAATTTTGGCGGAGCGGGAGGTGCGCGATTACGAGAAATGGTTATGCTAATAAACGAAAGAATTACCGGTAGTCGATTTTTACGGGGCGTAAATATAATTAGTGGTCTAACAAAAGATATTGATGACAGAGAAAAAAACAGGTTATTTTCAGAACTAAAAAACTTGAGTAAAGACTTTAGCGAAGTTATAGGAGTAGCTCTTAATAACACCTCGCTTTTAAATCGTCTAAAGGGTACGGGCGTACTCTCGGCAGAAATTGCTAGGAATCATGGTGTGATTGGAGTTGCTGGAAAAGCTGTTGGCATACTAAACGATGCTCGCATTGATTATCCGTATGCGGCCTATGACGAACTTTTGCTTGATGAAATTGTCACTGAGCAAGATGGGGATGCTTGCGCGCGATTCCTTGTCCGCATCAAAGAAGCACACGCATCAATTAAGATTATGGAAAACGCATTAGAAAAATTACCAAAAGGAGATATTAGTATACCAAGTCCTAATGTTGTCTTTAAGAAAAATACTTTTGCAATCTGCGTAGTAGAGGGATGGCGGGGGGAGATTGCCTATTTTGTCACCACAGACGAAAATGGAAGTATTAGTAGAGTTGTCCCTCGTGACCCTTCGTTGATTAA
>PFPO01000094.1 GCA_002793075.1 Candidatus Komeilibacteria bacterium CG_4_10_14_0_2_um_filter_37_10 | reverse complement strand
TATAACTGACAATTAAATATTGAGCTTCTTAGCCCATTGACCCAAATATGGCATCTCCCAATAGTTTCCCTGCAAAGCATTCATAATGCCCATAATAGCATAAACTAGTACGATAATGAAGAGCAACCAACCGATTACTGGAATCCAAAATATCAACCAACCAACAAGTTCAATAACGAATAAAACTAAGCCTTGTTTGGCATGAAATTGAGCAAATTTAGAGTCTCTTTTTAATAGCAAAGGAACTAAGCACAAAATCCAAACATAACCAAGGGCGGCGATTAAGCCATTTTTCTTAGCATCATCACTGATTGGTGCTTTGGGCTTTTCTGTTTCTTTTTGTTCCATTTGATCCATATTATTATCTTAATAATTAACATGGTTATTATATTACAAAAGCCAATAAAAGCCAATGCTATACTAAACCCAGCCCTTCGCGAAGGGCTGGGTTATATATTCAATCAATATTGATTACATCATGTCCATACCACCGGGCATTCCCATGCCCATTCCTCGGCCACCACCATGACTGTGTTCTTCTTCTTTCTTTGGTAAATCAGTAACTACTGCTTCGGTAGTTAGAAAGATAGCGGCAATAGAAGCGGCGTTTTGCAAAGCGCTTCTGGTTACCTTAGTCGGATCAACGATACCAGCCTTAACCAAATCTTCAAATTGATTAGTTGCTGCATTATAACCTTCATTACCCGATCTATTCTTCACGGCCTCAGCAATAACACTACCGTCTTTACCAGCGTTGTTAGCAATCATCTTAATCGGCTCATCTAGCGCGCGACGTAAGATATCCAAACCAATTTTTTCATCAATATCTACTTTGACGTCATCTAGTGCCCGAGTGGCTCGGACTAGAGCCACACCACCACCAACAACTATTCCTTCTTCAATAGCCGCTTTGGTTGCTGCTAAGGCATCTTCAATACGGTGTTTCTTTTCTTTCATTTCTACTTCAGAAGCAGCTCCTACTTTGATAACTGCAACACCGCCAGCTAATTTAGCTAATCGTTCTTGTAACTTTTCCCGATCAAAATCTGATTCCATTAATTCCACTTCTTTTTTGATCTGCGCTACACGCTGAGCGATTTCATTCTTATCACCATGTCCTTCAACAATAGTGGTTTTTTCTTTGGTCGCCTTTACCTTATGAGCACGACCCAATACTTCCATATCGGCATTTTCCAGTTTCAAACCAACTTCTTCGGAAATGACTTTACCGCCCGTCAAAATAGCTATGTCTTGCAACATCTCTTTACGACGATCGCCATAACCCGGTGCTTTAACAGCCAAAGTATTGAAAGTGCCACGTAATTTATTCACTACTAATGTGGCCAAAGCTTCACCATCAACATCATCAGCGATAATCACCAATTCTTTGCGGCCAGTTTGCGCCATTTTTTCCAACAGTGGTAATAATTCCTGAATGGCTGATATTTTTTTATCGGTAATTAAAATATAAGGATCTTCAAATTCAGCTTGCATCCGTTCAGCATTGGTAATCATGTAGGGCGAAACATAGCCCTTATCAAATTCCATGCCCTCTACCACTTCTTTGGTAATACCAAAACTCTGAGATTCCTCAACGGTAATCACTCCTTCTTTACCAACTTTGGCCATGGCCTCAGCAATGTGTTTACCAATCTCGGCATCATTAGCAGAAATAGCTGCTACCTGAGCGATCTCTTCACTGGTGGAAACTGGCTGCGACATTTTTTTCAATTCATTAACAATGGCCTCTACTCCTTTTTCAATACCGGATTTAATAGCTAATGGATTGGTGCCAGCAGTAACGTTTTTTATACCTTCAGCAATAATGCTTTGCGCTAGAACAGTAGCGGTAGTGGTGCCATCGCCGGCTACATCATTAGTTTTAGATGCTACTTCTTTGACCAATTCGGCACCGATATTTTCAAATTTATCCTCTAATTCTATTTCTTTGGCTACCGTCACACCGTCTTTGGTAATGATGGGCGCGCCAAATCCTTGATCCAAAACAACATTGCGTCCTTTCGGTCCCAAGGTTACTTTGACGGCATTAGCTAATTTATCCACGCCGCGTTTGATACGCTGTCGTGCTTCTTCATTAAAAATAATTTGTTTTGCCATAAATTTAATTTCGCTTAATAATTATTCAATAGTTTATTTCTCAATTAAAGCAATAACGTCGGACTGTGAGAGAACTAAATATTTCTCTTGATCAATCTTCACTTCGTCAGGTGAGTATTTTTTAAATAGTACATGGTCGCCAATCTTCACTTCCATGGCAGCTCTGGTGCCATCATCTTTTATTTTACCAGGACCCGTCGCGATTACTTCTCCTTGTTCTGGTTTTTCTTTATCTATAGTTTCTGGCAGAATAATGCCTGACTTGGTTGTTTCTTCTCGCGAAATCGCCTTAACGACGATATTGTCGCCTAATGGTTTTAGTTGCATATTTCTTTTAATTAATGATTAAAAATTGCCTAAATTTGTAATTTGTTATTAGCACTCTATAAAGTTGAGTGCCAATCTTCTTATATTTTAGCAGATGCTGCTCTGCTGTCAAGACGGCCCTGCTGTCAAGACGGGTGAGTAATGAATTTATGCTCTTGTTATACCGTTCAATAATAATCCAACTATTTATCCAAATAAAAAAATCGCTCAGTGTGTTAACTAAGCGATTTGTTGCTAATTTAAATTTACTAATAACCTAACTTGAATGTGTTCTGATGAACAAAAATCCACGATTCGTCAGTAACTTCATTATCCAATAATTTTTCATACTTTTTAAGTTTTAAATTAGTACCAGCTTTACGCATTGCCATAAAGCCACCAATCTCACTAGTACCCTTGAAGGGTTCCATGGCAAAAATATAAAATCCGTCTCTTATGGGAATATTACCAACCTCAGCGCCAACAATTAAATAACTAAGATAGACGCCGAGTGTAAAAGCATTTGCCGGAGAACATAAAAACAATCCATTATCCTTGGCTCGAGCAAAAAATTGATTAATCTGAACTCGGCGGCTGAGAAAACCTAAATCCGCCGGTGAAACAATGGCAAAAGATAAACTGTTTTTTCTCAATGCAATTTCTGCAATATCCTGACTCATCAAAAGTTTTTCTAACCAACTACATATTGACTGCGAGCTTTTACCAATTAATTGATGATAGGAAGTATAATTACCATTTAACCAATGACGTGGACCTGGTATGGCAAATGCTGTTTTATCTATTTTAGCACCATAAGGTTCCACAGTTATTGTTTGCTCAGAAATCAGTGCTTCAAATATCCGGGCGAGAAAAATTGCTGTTAATTCACCATCCCGTGGTAAAACTCGCAACAATTTCTTTGCTGTTTCTTCATCAAGATCTTGCAGCATTTTTGCCGCTACCCCAGTTAAACAAGATGTAATCTCATGAAACTGAGTTAACTTTAGACTAAAGGCGTTTCCATTACTCATGGCTTTTCCTCTTTTGTTTGGTTATTATTAATGGACAATTAAATTCGTTATTGATAACGAATAATTTACCTTAGCAAAAATAGATAAAGAAGTCAATATTGCTCTATCCAATACAAAATAAATACCCCGCGTGGTATTTTATCTTTTACGTGGAGATGGTTGGATGTAGTTCGTATAATAAAAGTATAGCAATCAAGCTACACTTTTATTGGTAAGGGTTACGATGACGTAATTAGGTTCTTGGCCCCGTGGTGGAAACTATAATATGCAAAACAGAATATACTAATTTCCCGTTCCAGCAAATACTTCATACTCAGGGAACTCCTTCTTAATGATAGTAGCACTTATTATTCGCGGTTCTTGACCAAATTTTTCGCTTGCATCTCTTAATATAATTTTCTTTGCATCGTTTTTAATTATGAGCCACCCCCCACCAAATACTTCAGAAATATTATATTTCGCCTGAATATCCATATGCTCACCCATAGAACCATCGAATGCAAAAATGAGACCATTATCTGAGTCCTTTCCTAGAATAAATTTACCCTCTATGACTCCAGGAATATTTCTTTCAAAACCATGAATTTCAACAGCAACATCTTTCCCGTCGGGACATATTTTTAACTTTTCTTGTTTATCCAGCCATTTTCCCTTGGGGATATTAAGAACGTCGCGAAATTCCTTTTTAATAACTGAACCATATACTTCGTCAAAGTTAGGTATGTTCTTCTTAAACCCATCACGATTAACGTGACCCGCAAATGGCGAGTGGACAGCATATAACAACTTACTGTCTAAGTTATTGGGGTCAAATGGTAATGAAATACCATGTTTTTCAGCAAAACTCGTTATATGTGTAATAATCTCTTGGCTAGACTGGTCTGGTAGTGCGACAACGTCGATAAAATCTTGCTCAACTTTTTTTGAAAGTTTTTCAGGATCTAACTTTAGTGTACTATGATTAGTTATTACGGCTTCCTCAATTTTATATATCGCACTTGTGTAAAGAGAACCGCGGGAAGGCCCTTTACATGCCTTATATTTATCCTCCCAACCCACTTTTCCCGAACCAATGGACTTGGAGTAATCAAGAAAATTTGAGTTTAGAATATAATCTGCAAATTCCTGATATCTTAATGGATCTATCTCTTCATTTTTAATATATTCAAATCCTTTACCGAGTATCTCTCCCATCTCATTATTTTCATATCTATCATCATAAGGAGCTTTATTTTTTGGAGTATTTTTAATTTTATTATAAATATCCTCAACATTAAACTGATAACCAAGATTATTAATTTCACTGAGCTTCTCATTTGAATATTCAATACCTGGTGTACATTGAATATTTTCTAGAATATTTTCCAAAAAGATTTCTTTTTTTAAATTTTCCGGTTTTTTTTCAAAATTAATCATATTTTTATTGTTTAAAATTAATCGTTATTAATAATAGACTATTCTTACTATACGCTTATTTCCTTTTTTTAAATCATACTATAAAATATTAAGAAAAATAAATATTACTCCTTATTAGCATGATTAATCCAACCCCAAGCTAACCACCAAATAATAATACCGTTGTATAAGCTCCACCAATAATGATCAAAGAGACCGATTAGCAACAAGGTAATCGCTAAACATAATTTTATCCTCTTTTCTACTGTATCTATTGGCCATAAACTTTTAATGACGAGCAAAATAAAACCTAATAAAATCAATAGTCCGATTAAACCAATTTCTGACCAGACTAGTAAATATAAATTATGTGCCGGTTGATAGTCCCAGGCTGCGTGTGTTTGATTTAGCCAATAACCATAGGTTGTGTAGTTGCCCAAACCAACTCCCAACAACAGGTTGTGGACAATAACGCTTTTCACTTCTACCAAAGCAGTATATCGCTGCTGATTGGACATCACTTCTAATCTACTTTGACCGCTGAAGCGAGAAAAAAATAACTGACTATTAACGCTAATAAATAATACAATCACGAGCAGAATAGTAATCAGAATTTTTACTCCAATAATCGTCTCTACTTTGCTCTGCCGTCGGTAGGTGGTGATGGCTAAAAATATTAATCCCACGCCTAAGGCCAACCAAGCAGAACGAGCAAAAGTTAAGCATAGTGCGTAACTACTAATCATCAAACTACTTACTAAAAATAAATAGTGAATCACTTGACGGTAATGAGAACTACGAGTAATAACACCTGATTGTTGATAAAAGCGCCACAACCAATAAATATTAACAATAATCACCAAAGCTAAAAATCCACCGAGAATATTGGGGTGAGAAAAACTACCATACGCTCGCAGAAACCGCCCAGCCCCTTCTACTACTGATGCGCCTGGCGTTGTTACTAAATGCTCTGCCATACCTAGCCACTTATTAGCGCTTACTCGCTGCTCAAGAAATTGCCAAATAGCCAAAGTGCTCTGCACTAATCCAGCAGCTAACAAGCTGTAGTTAGCTTTTTGCCAAATATTACTGAGTAACCGCCAAAGATAAAACATGGCCATCCCCTGCAATAACCAAGTGAAGTATTGCCAGCTAATAGCTTGATGCAAACTCAACCATAAATTAAACAGCAAATAAACAATAAATAACAATACTAATTTATCTTGACGCTTGATCCGTGACCAGGATAAATCACTTGATTGCACTACTATCTTGCTCCAAAAAATACCAATAACAAAAATAGCCAGCACCGCAAAAAATAGCTCGGTAACATAAAGCGACAAAGTACCATACTCCCAATATTGGCCATTGAGAAACGCTGGTAAATAAATCCAGCGCGTTGACCAGGGCAACAAAAAAATTAATAAACAAAATAAATATTCGGCAATTTTTTTTGCGCGCTCTTTAATCATATCTTTGAGTTAACCCCGCTAATCGTTCTTGAAACTGCTGGGCTATTTTTTGCCGGCGATCATGGTCATGAAATTTAAGCGCCTGATCTGACAAGACAATTCTAGTATCCTGATTAGCCATAATTAATAACTCGGGTGGCATAATTTTCAACTGTATTTTATGGAATAACTTTTCTACCCAAGCACTAACTAAAATTGACTCCCCTACCTGCTTTAATATTAAAAGACAACGCCGGTCATTAACGCGCCGTACTTGATTCATGTCAAAAGGTAAAACTCTGGGTAAATAGCTACTAGCCCATTGATTACTCTGCCACCAGAGATCATAAAAACCGCCCTGATCGTAAATCGGTACCACTTGTTTCACCCAGTACTGCAAATAGACGTCTTGCGGTGAAAATTGTAAATTATTGATATTTAAAAGGTGTTCACTAATAAAGAAACTAAGGCATATTTTATTTTTTTTATTCTGCTTGGTTGGTCGCCAATGTAATAATTTCATCAAAGTAGTAGCAAAAAATCTCGCGGTCCATAATTTATTTTTGGTAGTAATAACTAGCAGATCAATGTCTGCATCATCGGAAGCATTGCTATAAGCTAGGGTATTGCAAATACCAATAAATTTAATAAACGGTAAAATTCTTAACAGTTTAATAGCGCGAATACCAATCTGAAATTTCAACTCAGCGTAGAGATAGCGTCGCTGCCGTAACAGCGCTAGACTTTCGCGGCCCGATAGACAATAAAAGCCATTAACGACAATCAACTGACCATTAGCCACCAACAGTTCCAGTCGATCTCTAATTACTGGGATATCAATGTCCAGCAAACTTTCTTGATTCTGATCGTCCAAATAAAGCCACTGACAACACTCCCACCAGGTCAGGGGGAAGTTAAATAGATCATAAAAATGAATTGTCGCTAACAAATAACGCTCTATTTTGTCCATATTTATCCTTACTTATCTTGAACTTATTATATAATGATATCAAATAATAACCCAGTTCCTCATCAAGTACTGGGTTTTTCCTAACAAATTAAGCAAGCAACTATTTACTAAATAGCTTTTTCAAATACTGACCTGTATAGCTCTCTTTGATTTTAGCTAAGTCTTGTGGTTTACCTTCGGCTACCAAGTACCCACCGAGATCACCACCCTCGGGACCTAAATCTACCAGCCAATCAGCTGACTTAATGACATCCAAATTGTGTTCAATCACTAATACGGAATTACCCTTATCAACTAACCGATTTAATACTTGTAGTAATCTCTTGACGTCATCAAAATGCAAACCAGTCGTTGGCTCATCCAAAATATATAATGTTTTACCGGTTGCCCGGCGTGATAATTCGGTAGCAAGCTTAATCCGTTGCGCCTCACCGCCAGAAAGTGTGGTTGCCGATTGACCCAGCTTGATATAACCCAAGCCAACATCGTTAAGTGTGGTCAATTTTTGATAAATACTCGGAATGTTACTAAAGAAAACCATTGCTTCACCAACGCTCATCGCGAGCACGTCGGAAATGTTTTTATTACGATAATGAATCTCCAACGTTTGCGGAGCAAATCTTTTGCCATGACACTCCTCGCATTCCACATAAACATCGGGTAAAAAATTCATCTCAATTTTAACTAATCCGTCACCCTGGCAAGACTCACAACGACCACCTTTAACGTTAAAAGAAAAACGACCGGCTTTATAACCGCGGATTTTAGCTTCTGGTAATTGGGTAAACAAATCACGAATATACGTAAAGACACCGGTGTAGGTGGCGGGATTGGAACGCGGGGTGCGGCCTATGGGTGACTGATCAATAGCAATTACTTTGTCCAAATTTTCTAGCCCCTCTATTCTTTTGTGCTGACCAGGAAAGTCTTTGGCATGATGAAAATGATTGGCTAGGGCTTTGGCCAAGATTTCTTGCATCAGTGTTGATTTGCCCGAACCAGAAACTCCGGTAATACAAACTAGTTTACCCAAAGGAATAGCGACATCAATATTTTTCAAATTAAACTCCGTGGCGCCGATAATCTTAATTTCTTTACCATTGCCGTTTCTAACTTTTTTTGGTAATTCAATAAATTTAACGCCGGATAAATATTGACCAGTTAACGAATTCTTATTTTTCATAATTTCTGCTGGTGTGCCGGCAGCGACAATCTTTCCTCCCAGGGCACCGGCACCAGGACCAATATCAATCAAATAGTCAGCGGCTAACATAGTTTCCTCATCATGCTCAACCACGATTACGGAATTACCCAAATTTCGTAATTCTTTCAAAGTATCAATTAATTTTTGGTTGTCTCGTGGATGTAAACCAATTGATGGTTCATCTAAAATATAAATAACACCCACCAATGAGGAGCCGATCTGCGTCGCCAGTCTAATGCGTTGTGCTTCACCACCAGATAAAGTTGCCGCTCGCCGGTCTAATGTTAAATAGCTCAAACCAACATTATTCAAAAATTTTAATCTATTTCTAATTTCTTTCAATATCTGATGAGCGATTTTCATTTCCCGCTCAGTTAATAAAGCCTTCTTGCCGCCTTCAGTTAAAGAAGCAAAAAAAGCATCTAGCTTATCAACGGTCATTTGCGTCACATTAATGATGTTTTGATCACCAAGAGTGACAGCTAGAGATTCTGGTTTTAGCCGCCGCCCCTGACATGTAGGACAAGGATAGATGCGCATATATCTTTCAATCTCACTACGAATATAGTCCGAGTCGGTTTCCCGATACCGACGTTCCAAATGCGGTATCACACCATCAAAAGTAGAAGTCCAACCACCATCAAAAATTTCTGACGTATAATTCATCTTCACTTTTTTGTCACCAGTGCCGTGCAGGATCACTTCCATTTGTTTTTTGGACAACTTATCAACTGGCACGTTGACGGAAAACTTGTAAGCTTTAGCTACAGCTTCAATAATTTTATAATACCAAGTTTGATTAGCGGCAGTACGCGACCATGGTCTGATCGCTCCTTGAGCTAAGGTTAATTTTTTATTAGGAATAATTAATTCAGCGTCAACTTCTAGTTTGGTACCAAGACCGGTACAATCAGGACAAGCGCCATGCGGACTATTAAAAGAAAAATTACGCGGTTCTAGGGGCGGTAAATTAATATCACATTTAGCACAAGCTAAGTGTTGAGAAAAAACATAGTCCTTTTCGGCACTGCTATTGTGAACCGTTAATAATCCATCGCCCAAATCAATAGCCTTTTCCAGAGAATCTACTAACCGTGCTTTGTTATCGGGCTTTACTTCCAAACGATCCACCACAATTTCCAAATCATGTTTTTTCTGTTTATCCAAATTCAATCGCGCAGCTTCCTCAATACTATAAAGCAAACCATCAATCCGCATTTTGGCATAACCAGCTTTTTCTACTTGCATAATGATACTACGATATTCACCCTTTTTGTCCCGTATCACTGGAGCTAAAAGCATAATAGGTGTACCAGTAGCAAAACTAAAAATTCGCTCAGTAATTTGTGGTATTGTCTGCTGACAAACTAGTTGACCGCAATTAGGGCAGTGAGGTTTACCGATGCGGGCATATAATAAACGAAGGTAATCATAAATTTCCGTGACGGTACCAACGGTGGAACGCGGATTGTGCGCGGCAGTTCGCTGATCAATAGAAATCGCTGGTGACAAACCATCAATCTGATCAACATCAGGCTTGTCCATTAAACCCAAGAACTGCCGCGCGTAAGCTGATAGTGACTCTACATAGCGACGTTGTCCTTCGGCATAAATAGTATCAAAAGCTAAAGATGATTTACCAGATCCTGATAAGCCGGTAATAACAACTAACTGATCACGCGGAATGTCCACATCAATATTCTGCAAATTATGCACACGAGCACCCTTGATTACGATTTTATTCGTTCGCGTTTCTGCTATTTTCTCTTTTTTTGACATCTTTTGCAGTTATTATTAAATCAACGCTCATTATACAAAAGAAAGTAAAACAAGTCAAGATTATTAAACCAACACCGGGAGTTGGCAACTCCGGGAGTTGAATCGTCTTGACATCTATCAAGAACTGCTTTAAACTATATAAATAACAAGACTCTATGCTAAACCAACAAGCAAAAATGATGATGTCGATGATGATGGGTATGATGCCCCAATCTTTTAGCTTGGAAAATTTTGTTTAAAGTTTAGTCAATAACAATTATGAAGATTTCCCAAGCTCTGGGAAATTTTTTGTTTTTAAAATTAATCCTTATTAATAATAACTACTTATGATTACCACCATTATTACCGATTGCCATGATGCCAATGCCACTGGTAGATCGGTAGCCCGTGCTACTGCCTTATTAAAATACCCCACTCAACTGGTTGGCGTCGGGAGTGATTTAGAAGCGGCTGGCAACTTAATTGATCTAATTGATGCCACCGACGGTGAAGGTGGTGTAGTTTTAGCGAATGTCGCACCCCGCGATCACTACGCTAAAAAATGGCCCAATGGTACGCCGTTTGGTTATTTTTATTATCAGAACATATTAGTAGTTTCTACTATTGACGGCTTAACTTTATCTTTGGCAAAAAAATATGGCTTGATTGATCAGATTCAAGTGGTTGATATTCCTGCCGCCACCAAAGAAATGGCTGCCACTAATTTTATTGCCGATCATTTGCCGGAATATATAGCAAATAGCCAATTTAGAAGTTTTGATTTTATGCCACGCTTGGCCGCTTATTTATTAAAATATAAAAAAATCATTAGTCAGCCTTTACCGATTGAACAAATTCCTGATGCACCAGCTGCTATTTGGTGGGTGGATAATTTTGGTAACTGCAAAACAACATTATGGGCCAGTGAATTTGCTGCTGAATTAAACAAATTGGGTAAGACGGATCTCATCGCTAGCTATAAAGGTTTGAAAGACGTACCCGATGATCAAGTTGGGTTAATTACCGGCAGTTCTGGCTTGGATAGTCGCCGTTTTGCAGAACTTGTTTTGCAAGGTGGGAGTGTAGCAAAAAAATATAATTTAGTTAGTGGTGATGACTTAAAATCCATTATTAATAAAATTTCTCAATAATTAAAAAACCTGACACAGAATTGAAGAAATTTTATTTCTTTCTATGTCAGGTGTATGCTAATCAGCTGGTAAATCAGCTCGGTTGATCCGCGTAAAGAGAAATAGGCCGGAACCGAGTAAAGTGCCAGCTGGCAAGGTAGTAAATCGCCAACTACCTGTTGTCGGCGGTAAGTTAAGAATGTTTGCCAGGCGTTGACAGGTAAAAGGCAAAAATGGTTGCAATAGACTGTGTAAGTTACAGAGAACTTGCCAGCCTACATAGAGCGTATTGGCTGCCTGCTGGCGGTCAGTTTTTATTTGCTTCCATGGCGCCTGTTGATTTAAATAGGCATTAGCCTTTTCGACAATCTCGAGCCACAACCGCGATGTTTGACGCATTGAACCAGCTTCTAAAGAGGTACCGATGTTTTGATAACCATCAACTAGGACTTGGAGCATAGCTTGATCAGGTGTCGATAATGCAACTGGTTCGGGAACTTGATTGTGAAAATTATCCAATGTCAATTTATGGATACGATTAACTAAATTACTGAGTTTATTCACCAGTTCAGTGTTGTGCTGATTAGCGAGCTCAGTCCAAGAGAATTGCGCATCCTTATTTTCCGGATGGTTAGCAATGAGGAAAAACCGTAATGAATCTACCTCGAGACCACTAACTTTTCCGACTAAATCCAGAAAGTCCGGAATGGTAGTTCCACACCCTTGCGAAGTAGAGAATTTTTGACCAGCTGGTAATTGCAGATACTCGGAGGAAATGATGTGAGTAGCTAGAGCCAGATTACCATATGCCAAAAGCATAGCTGGGAAAATAATGGTGTGAAAAGGAATGTTATCTTTTCCGTGAACATAGTAGTGTAAAGGATTGTTTTCTTTACGCCACCACGCCTCCCAAGGACCAGCGTCTAAATCACCACCACAGTGTCTGATTGATGTCGTCAGATAACCCAAGACTGCTTCAAACCAGACATAGATGACTTTGTCAGTAAAACCTTCAATCGGAACAGGAATGCCCCAATCGATATCACGGGTAACTGCGCGGTTAGTCAAACCTTCCTTGAGCCAACCTTCCGTAGTGTGTTGAGCATTAGTGCGCCAGTTGTGCTTGACTTGATCGATCCAAGCTGTCAATTTTGGTTGCAAAATTTGCAAATTAAAATGGAGTTGGGTAGATTCTTTTATTTGAGCACTACTAGCACAAGTTTTACAATGCGGATTGATCAGGGCGATTGCCTCATACGTTTTTCCGCAGAGATCGCATTGGTCGCCGCGAGCGCCATTGGCATGACAATTAGGACACTCACCCTCTACATAACGATCTACTAAAAATCGTTGGCAAGGGGAACAATAAAGTTGCGGAATGATTTTAGGGAACAGATATTGCTGTTCATACAAGCATTGAAAAAATTGTTGGACAAGTTGCTGGTGTTCTGGGTCCATGGTTTTAGCATAAAGATCATGAGTGAAACCAAGACGAAGAAAGTTGTCGGTAAATTGCTGGTGATAAAAGTCCACGATTTCAGCCGGATTTTTACCTTCAACAAATTGACCAATTTAGGATTGGCGTACCGTGGCAATCAGTGCCGGAGACAAAGAGAACTTTGTCACCTCGCAAGCGAAAATAGCGAGCGAGTACATCCGCCGCTAGTAAACCAGCAATATGTCCCAAGTGCAGTGACCCATTAGCGTAGGGCCAAGCTTTGGCAATTAGGACATGATGTGACATAATCTTTCCTTTCAGAAAAAATGAAAAAAAAGAAGCTGACCAAATTGTCTGATCAGCTCCTGTGTTTAGTATTTCGCCAGCGCTTCTTTTAAGATAGCGATAAGATCCTCAGGATCTTCCAGACCCACAGACAAACGTATCAAATTGATAGTGATACCGCTAGCCTTTTGTTCTACTTCACTCATCTCTGAGTGCGTGGTAGTAGCCGGATTGGTCATCAGGCTTTCTATACCGCCCAGAGAAACAGCTTGCAAAATAATTTCATATTTGCCGACTTCGTTCAAGAAACGAAAAACGCGTTTCTTTTCCGCGGTCTTCAAATAGAAGGTTATGATAGAACTAGGACCAGTGCAATCCCGGTGATAAATCTTATAATCAGGAGAGTTGGGTTTGAGTACCGAAGGATGTAAGACGCTGACTACTTTTGGGTGTTTTACCAAAAATTTTGCCACTTTGGTAGCATTAGCAGCTTCTTCTTTCATCCGGATTTCATATGTACCAATACTCATAATTAATTCGTTAGCTTCTGATGGATATAGAATCGTACCCATCACCGTGCGCATATTCATGACCTTTTTCAAGAGATCTTCTTTGCCCTTACGAACTAAGGTAATGCCGCTGATAATGCGTGCGTGTCCACCAAAGAACTTGGTGCCAGAATAAATTATCACATCTATATGCGGGGAAATTTTGAATGGCCGTTGGAAAATGCCCATGAAAGTATTGTCACAAGCGACAACACAATCAGGATTGTTTTCTTTCGCCATCGCTGACAGGGCACGCAGATCAACAAACTTGAGCGTCGGATTTGCCGGTGTTTCCAGAAATAACATACCCAACCGGTGTCCAATGTTTTTGAGTATTTTTGCCGCGCTCCGTAAATCGCCGCCATTAATTTTAACAACTTCGACTCCCATACTATAAAGAACTTCTTCAAAGAAAGCGTGGGTACCACCATATACCGGCGGTGAATAGGCCAGTACTTGTCCTGGGGGAAGCAATGCTAGAGTCGTCGTTACTATGGCAGACATGCCAGAGCAAAACACTTTAGCACCACCTGCTCCTGGTTCCAAATTTGTTAGCCGGTCTTCCAAAATTTGGGCATTGGGGTGATTGAGCCGACTGTAAATCAGTGGCCCGTCATTACTGCCAGTGAGTGCGATTTTGAAAGCTTTCTCGCCCTGTTGGGCGCTATCAAATGTATAGGTGGTTGATCGAAACTCCGGCACAGCGACAGCCCCTTGGCTCCACTTAGTTTTATAGCCAACGTGTATTACGTCAGTTGCCGGATGAATGTACAGGCGTTGTTTTTTTTTGCCTGCGTTGATTCTGTTATGGCTGCGATGCTTTTTTGAGCGACGCATGTCCATGTCAGAATCTTTTTCGGGTGAATCCATGGTGTGTGTCATGGTATGTTCTCCTTTGTTTGAATTGTGACTGGATTATAAATCAGTACGAATCGCTTCCCAGGTCCAAATATGAAGCAACCCAGGATGTGCTACATGATCAACGCCGTAATGTCCACCAACGTTGACTGTGCGGTAAATCGGACGCCACAAGTTAAGCGTTTCAATAATTGCCTTAGGTCGAAGATCAAAGTGTTCTCTTACCCATGGCGATACATCGACGCCCTTGTCGGTAATGGCAATCAATCCCATTGGTTCCTCTTTCATGATTGCATACGCCAGGTGAACCAAGGCTTCTTTAGCACCGGAAACGTGATGAGCAACGATGTTTTTGGCAATAAAACGTGCCATGTAAGCAGCGGAGCGGTCAACCTTTGTCGGGTCTTTACCAGAATAAGCTCCACCACCGATAGGAATTTCCGGACCATAGTTGTCGATCACAAGTTTACGACCGGTAGTACCAGCATCAGCAGCAAAACCACCAATATGGAATTCACCACCGCCGTTGAGCACAAAATTCTTCGGCATATAACCCAACGTGGGTTCAATGACGTGAGAATAAAGATCGTGCGTCATTTCTTCTTTGGTGACGCCTTTCTTATGCTGGATAGCAATTACTAAAGTTTCGACTTGATTGTTTTTCATAACGACTTCAGTCTTACCATCAGTATGCATCCAATGGACTTTACCGGATTGCGCTACTTGATAGAGCAATGAGGACAACTTACGAGCCAACATAAATGGCAACGGCATCATTTCCGGAGTTTCTGTCGTAGCAAACCCAATCATAACGCCTTGATCACCAGCACCACCAGGATCAACTCCTTGAGCAATGTTTGGTGATTGTTTGGCCATGTGTAACGTAATGGAATCAATGTCGTCGTGCGTAATTTCTTTGTAAACCTTACGCACTAGCGGGCCAACGCGAGATTGGAATGAGGCCACGGAACCGGGAACTTTGCATTCACCAGTAATGAAAATACGACCGTGACCGCCAGTAACTTCTGCGGCCATACGGTGGCTGTGATACTTGTCTCTCTGAATAGCCAGATCAACAAGAGAATCTGCGATCTGATCGCAAATTTTGTCAGGATGACCAGGGGTCACCGACTCAGCGGATCTTTCGAATCCTTTTCTGAGTCTCATAGGCATGCCCATTAACATAGGCTAGCTCTCCTTTCGGAATTTGTTTGAAAAATGATTATTTAGTTATCAAGGGACGAACCATCAAGGGACGAACCCGTGATGCTTCATATATTGATACTAAACTGTTTAAAAATCAAGTTACCTTGTCAAGTCCACATCATAATTCGGGATTAAATATGTTAATTTGGCGCCAAATTAGCAAAAAAGCCAAATATTAATTAAAGGTTAATCAACACCGGGAGTTGCCAACTTCCAGTGTTGACGAATTATTTGACTGATATTAATTTGTATGCTAAAAAATATACAATCAGCACCTTACAATAAAACAAAATGAAAGGATTGTTATGAAAAAGGAAAATTTGGAATTAATCATAAAACTTCAACTATTCTTAGATCGCAATACCTTGGCTCTCAAAGAACTAGTTAAAAAAATTCAAAGCATCAAAGCTTTTATTAATGAGTTGGAAAAAACAACTCCGGGCTCGGTTAAAGAGAAAATAGTAGCTACTGCCTTCACTGATTTTCTAAATAACGTTCACGTTATTAACAGAATTGAATTTTTACTGGATGCTTGGGACAAAACCGCTGCTAATAGTAGAAGTATGTTCTTGATTGAAGATCTGATAACTAATTACTTAAATAGTTTAACTGTAGAGAAAATAAAACTATTAGCACAGCTAGCACCAAAAGATATTCCCGGGAAGCTAAAACCGCTCTTTGAACAAGCTGCGGAAACTGCTATTAACATTCTTTCTTAAACAACAAAAAAGCCACAGTGTTTACTGCGGCTTTTTATTTTAATCACAAAGAAATTGTTCCTTGGGAGTGGTGGAAAGCTTTTCCCACTGCTCATGAGTTAATGGTGGTGGCGCGTATGATATTTTAAGACAATATGCGCAAGTACAATCAGCACTACCATTGGTATTGATCAATAAGGTACCAGCTGAATAAACATTTTTTCGCTGACACCAAGAGCAATTAAACCTCAACTCCTTGTCGTTCAGATGCACAACTGGTCGATCCATAGCTACTCCTTTGTTCTTGAATAATATATTAAACATATGTACAAATTACTCCTACCATAATTTTTTTTTTGCTATTTGTCAAGTTATAAAGTTTATGTTTATACTATCATCATGTTGCGCAAACTCCAAGACAAACTAAATAACTTACCTAGGAAACCTGGCATCTACCAATTTCTGGGTCATGATGATCAGCTTTTATATATTGGTAAAGCTATAAATTTGAAATCGCGAGTTAGCTCTTATTGGCAAAAGAATAATCAGCTTACCCCAGCCAAGCAATTAATGATTTCACTACTTAAGAAAATTAAATACACGGTGGTAAATAATGAAACAGAAGCGATTCTCTTAGAACGAACGTTAATCCAAAAATACCAACCACCTTACAACATTGATTTGAAGGACGATAAGTATTGGCAATATATTAAAATTGATTTACGCGATCCCTGGCCCCGCGTGGAAACAACGAGAAGATTTTTGCCAGCTGTGAAGATTCGCTATTTTGGTCCTTATACCTCAGGTAAAGACGTGATTCAGCTAATCAAATTAATCAAAAAAATATATCCCTACCGTATTTGCGATCGCGATCTTACTAGTTTGCCCAATGGCTCTGTTTGTTGGCAGTATCATCTAGGGCTGTGCCTGGGGCCCTGTGAAAAAAAATGCAGCTCCCGAGATTACCAAGGAATGATTCGCCAAATAATTCGTTTTTTAAGTGGTGACACCAAGGAAACCATTAACTATTTGGAGCAAAAAATACTTACCGCCGCTGATAATCAAGATTTTGAGTTAGCCGCCACCTATCGTGATCAACTAATCGCCGTCAAGAAAATTAAAACCAAACAACAAGTACTCTGGCATCAGAAAGTAAATGAAGACTATCTGGGGTTGCAACAAAACAATCAATATTACTTTATTAATTTATTTAAAGTACGTCAGGGAAAATTAATTGATCAAAATAATTTTACCGTCAAAAAAAATCAACATCTTAATGATGAGGAGATACTACTACAATTTATTGAACATTACTACCAACAAACTACTGACCAACCAAAGAAAATAATTGTCGCTCCGAACTTTAAGAACTTAACCAAACCGATTTTTGCGGCTACTCGCGGTCGGCAACAACGCTTGCTTAAATTAGCTGAAGTTAATGCGCTGGAATACGCCAGGTTCAATCATCAGCCGTCAGCTACGGACAAAACTCTTGGCGTGGGGTTAGAGCAATTACAAAAGGGTCTGCTGTTAACTAAAATTCCTGAGCGCATTGAAGTATATGATATTTCCAATATCCAAGGAGTCTATGCTGTTGGCTCCATGATCGTTTTTATTAACGGCCAAGCTGCAAAAAACGAATACCGTAAATTTACTATCAAAAAAAGTAATGAGCCTAATGACCCCGCAATGATGCTCGAAGTATTACAAAGACGAATTAATCATCCTGAATGGCCAGCACCCGATTTGATAATTTTAGATGGTGGTAAAACACAACTGGGAATGATCAAAAAGATAGCTAACTGGCCAACCTGGACTACGATTGCTCTTGCTAAACAAAACGAAGATATTCACTTGCCTAATGGCCATATTATAAAATTTAAAAAAAAGAGTTCCGCTTACTTTTTACTACAAAGAATGCGTGATGAAGCTCATCGCTTTGCCATTAACTACTATCGCCAACGACATCAAAAAGGTGGCTTATTGTCGCAACTGGATAAAATATCCGGTTTGGGACCGAAAACAAAAAAAACTCTACAACAAAATTTTGTCTCCCTCAATGAAATCAAATTAGCAACCGAGCAACAACTAAAAAAACTAATCGGTCCAACAAAAACAAAACTTCTAATTAATGCTCTTAATTAATATTTACCATCTACTATGGAACTTAACAAAATCAAACAAACTGTACAAAAATTTTATCAACAAATTGCTACGGAAAAGAAATCTTCTTGCTGTGGTAGTTGCCAGTGTCAAAATAATAAAATGGCCGAAGTTATTGCTAGAAGTATTGGTTATAGCCAACAAGACATAAATTCCGTACCTGATGCCAATTTGGGTTTGGGTTGCGGTAATCCTCTGGCTTTAAGTAAAATAAAGGAAGGCGATACTGTTTTGGATCTCGGTTCTGGAGCTGGCTTTGACTGCTTTCTCGCGGCCAAAAAAGTTGGTCCGACCGGTCGCGTCATTGGCGTGGACATGACACTGTCCATGATAGAAAAGGCTCAACAAAATGCCGACAAATATCATTATCCGCATGTCGAATTTCGCTTGGGCGATATTGAAAACCTACCAACTGAAAACGACTCTATTGATGTCGTGATTAGTAATTGTGTAATCAATCTCGCTCCGGACAAAAAGAGAGTCTTTCAAGAAATTAAGCGAGTTTTAAAAAAAGGTGGTCGTGCTTATATCTCCGACATTGTTTTACTATCGGAATTAACTGCCGCTCAAAGAAATGACGAAGATCTAATTGGCGGTTGTGTTGGTGGCGCTTTACTCAAAGACGAATACTTAAAATTAATTAGCAGTATTGGATTGGAAATAATTATTCAAGCCGAAGATAAAGATATTAGCAAAAGACAGTACCAGGGCATTGCTTTAGAAAGTATCAAGATTGAAGCAATAAAATAAAAAACCCCGCCGATTTAATCTTTGGGGTTTCTAATAAATATTAATGTTCATTGCACATCAATATATATTGGGCTTTGCTTTTTAAACAGTCAACCAATTTTACGACTTCCGTACGACCAATTAACGGCAGTACTGGCCAAGAGAAAATATCCACTAACCAAGTAGGAAAATCACTAAATTTAGTTTCGCTGACAAAGTCAAATTCTTTGATCACTGTTTTGCACAGCCAAGAGATTATTTCATCCGGCCCGTCTTCACTACGAGCGCTGTTCGTAAATAGTCCATCAAAATACAGCTGGGCTATCAAGTTCGGATGTTCTTTCTTGTTCCACTGAAAAAATTCATCGGTTAATTTCTGCAAATAAATAGCAAATCCCGAACCAGGAGTTGCTTGACACCACCAATACAACAACTGAAAAAAGGTCAAAGCACCCTCTTCTTCGCAATCCAATCTCTCGTGAAGAGTTCGATCAAGCATGGTCGTCAAACGGGAAACGCTAGGTTCGCCATCAGCAATAAACATTAGTGACAAAAGTGTATGACAAGTTTTCCAATCTAAGCCATTGATGTTTTTTTGTGTTCCTCAAAAACTTGAGATAATATTTCGCCTTTTACAAAGGAATTGATAGTAACTTTGTCCAGTACCAAAAAATGTACCGTCAACCGCAACGATCTAGTAATACTATCATCTTCACTTATCTGTAATCGGCTCACCAATTCTTTTTCCGCGACAGTTCTTAACCGTCCATCCGTTGACTGTAGTAAGTTTCGTAAGAAACAATAAGGGATACTTTCTGCTCCCTCGGAATTAATGCGCTGATACAATGTTGACTGAACTAATTTTCTGGCCTCTGATTGCTCGGGTAATAACTCGTCAATAACCAGCAAATCAGTAAATCCTTGAGTGCTAATTATGTCTTTAATTTGCTCAGTGATAGTCGGGTCCAAATTTGGTAATTCATTTGATAAGTAGTTAAAGGCGTATTTATGTTTCTGCCAATAAGAAAGCAAATTCACCGAAGAAAAAAAATATTTACATCTCAGCACGCTCGGAACCAACATATTTTCCACAAAATCAGCGGGTTTCTTTTTGTTAAACAGTTCTAAAAAATGTTCAACTAAAAGCAATAAAACTTCCTGACTCATATTCTGCTCCTACAATTTATGTTTATTTTAAAGTAACTAATTACAGCAACATTACTGCGATCCAGCAACAATGTCAATGTTA
>PFPO01000093.1:9878-10020 GCA_002793075.1 Candidatus Komeilibacteria bacterium CG_4_10_14_0_2_um_filter_37_10 | reverse complement strand
AAGTTTTTTAAGCAATGTTTCAATGCGTTCTTTATTTGCCTTTTCTTTTTCGATAATTTCTTCGGGCGCTTTTCCCAAAAATCCTTTATTTGACAATTTTCCTTGTGCGGCTTTAAGTAGGCCGGAATTTTCATTAAAAGCT
>PFPO01000093.1:9300-9826 GCA_002793075.1 Candidatus Komeilibacteria bacterium CG_4_10_14_0_2_um_filter_37_10 | reverse complement strand
CATATATTTCAATACCGTGTAAATATATCCTTAAACTTGATTTTATTGCCGGCCCTTTTTGGGAAATTTTAATATTCGCAAGATTTACCAAGCGTTTTATGGCTTCGGAATTTTCCGCGATTATGTTTATTTTTGCGCCGCCGTATATTATTGTTTTTAGCTTTACTCCCGCGTTTATATTTAAATCAACTCTTAAGGCTCTGATTTCCGAAACGATTCCTAAGACCGTTTCCATCTCTTTTTCCACTTTTTCATCCACTAAAGATTTATCGAACTCCGGCCATGATTCGCCTATCAGCATTTTTTGTTCGCCGAGATTTGACCATATCGTTTCAGTCACAAAAGGCATAAACGGATGGAGCAAGCGCAGCATTGTTTTTAAAACACGCGCTAGCACTATCGGATTTTTCTTTTCCCCTTTGCTCAGTTCAAGGTACCAATCGCAAAATATTGACCAGAAAAAATCATAAGTCGCGCCGCCCGCTTCCGAAAATCTGTATTCTTCAAGAAGACGCGTTACTGTTTT
>PFPO01000093.1:0-9279 GCA_002793075.1 Candidatus Komeilibacteria bacterium CG_4_10_14_0_2_um_filter_37_10 | reverse complement strand
AAGCTGGTTTTTCTCTACAGGCAAAAAACAACTTAGAAGTTTTCAAAGTTATTTACGCTGATCAGCTGGCGAGTAATTTGCAGGGCATTAAGTTCGTGGTCAAAGGGCAATTATTTTCTTCGCCGCTATTGGGTAAATTTAATATTAATAACTGTTTGGCAGCTATTACTACCGCTGATGCTTTTGGCATTTCCTTAGAGGTAGCCGCCAAAGCTTTAAGTAAAGTAGCTTTAATTCCTGGTCGTATGGAATTTATTAGAGCTGGTCAACGATTTAATATTCTGGTTGACTATGCACCAGAACCATACAGTTTAAGGCAATTGTACACCACGCTTGACGATTGGCAGTTTGATCATTTGATACATGTTTTAGGGTCTGCCGGTGGTGGACGTGACCAGGCACGACGTCCGATTCTTGGTCAAATGGCCGCAACGAAAGCGGATACAATTATTGTTACCAATGAAGATCCCTATGATGAAGATCCGCAGTTTATCATTGATCAAATTGTCGCTGGCGCTCAGCCCATTATCAGATTGACTGGTAAAAAGTTCTGGTCAATATTGGATCGACGAGAGGCTATTAAAAAAGCTCTGGTATTAGCCACGGACAATGATTTAGTATTAATCACCGGTAAAGGATCAGAGCAAGCAATTTGTTTGGCTAATGGCAAGATGCAGCCCTGGGATGATCGAATAGTAGTGCGGGAGGAGTTAGAGAAATTGGTGAAGGTAAATTAATATACATATCAGTACAATAAGTAAAGTTAGCTTAGAACTTAGGAAAATACAGGATTAATCAGTATCTAGGTGAATAACCTAGCGCTTCTCTCTAAATCAATAATTTTGATCCTGTGGATAAATTGATGAAAAATGCCTAGTTTAAGGAAAAAAATGGAGTATTTGACAATAATTGAAGTAGTATATCTCTATTTAATATAGCTAATATTAGGTAAATTAGTTAACAGAGCGTATATTTATCCTTGACAAGAGCATGTAGTTTCTATATTATATTAGCATGTTAATTGGGGGTATTTATTCTTTTTTTAGGTAAAAATTAATAATTGAGCTCGTCCATTTTTGTGGATGAGATTTTTTTGTCCCCGATACCGATTTCTGGCTAAGGTTAAAAACGTGATGGCGCCGAAAGAAAAGAGTTGCAATTTAAATTTTTCGTTGCAGTTCTTTTTTGATTAAAAAATAAAATAACAATAATTTAATATTATTATATTTAACTTTTAATCCTTTTCTTATTATATGCTTCATCCACTAGGCGAAAGAAAATATTTCACTCAGGTAAAAGACGCCATGTCTTTACCAGATTTAATAGAAGTACAGAAAAATTCTTACAAATTATTCTTTGATACAGGTATCAAAGAATTATTTGAAGAAATTAATCCGATCAAGGATTATATTGGTCGTAATTTGGAAGTATATTTTCTAGATTATTATTTAGATGAGCCGAAGTTTGATGAAGTAACGGCACGGGCTAAGAATATAACATTCGAGGCACCGCTACGGGTGAAGGTGAAGCTGGTTAATAAAAAAACTGGTGAGATTAAAGAACAGGAAATATTTTTAGGTGATTTTCCTTTAATGACTGATCGCGGAACATTTATCGTCAACGGTGTAGAAAGAGTTGTAGTTTCTCAGCTCATCCGTTCCGCCGGTGTCTTTTTTTCTTCAACTGCTTATCGTGGTAAAAAATTATATGGCGCCAAAATTATTCCTAATCGTGGCGCTTGGTTAGAAATTGAAACAGAGCCTAGCGGTGCTGTTTTTGTTAAGATTGATCGTAAAAGAAAAGTGGCCGTTACTTCTTTGTTACGCGCCTTCGGTGTGAGTACCAACGAAGAATTGATTAATTTATTTAAAGAGGTAGAAGTTGATCCCAATATTAACTATATTGAAAAAACTTTAAGTAAGGATAGCGCTAAAAGTATTGAAGAAGGATTAATTGAAGTTTATAAAAGAATCCGACCGGGTGATTTAGCAACTGCGGATAATGCTCGTGGTTTAATTCACGCGATGTTTTTTAATTTTGAACGTTATGATTTTGGTGCAGTTGGTCGTTATAAATTAAATAAAAAATTTGATACTAATTTTCCGATTGATAAAGAGCATCGTGTCTTGATGGTGGACGACCTAGTAATGATTATCAAGGAAATTATTCGTTTAAATATTACGCAAGAGGAAGCTGACGATATTGATCATTTGGGCAATCGTCGAGTTCGTGCTATTGGTGAATTGATTCAAAACAAATTCCGCGTTGGTTTGGCTCGGATGGAGAGAATTATTAAAGACCGTATGAGTACTTTAGATATTCACACTTTGACACCGAGTCAATTGATAAATGCGCGACCGGTCATTGGTACGATCAAAGAGTTTTTTATGAGCTCACAGTTATCGCAGTTTATGGATCAAACCAATCCTTTATCCGAGTTAGAACACAAGCGCCGATTGTCCGCCATGGGTCCCGGCGGATTATCTCGTGAGCGTGCGGGCTTTGAAGTACGCGATGTGCACCGAACTCACTATGGTCGTATTTGTCCAATTGCCACACCAGAAGGACCGAATATTGGCTTGGTTGGCCACATGGCATCTTATGCGCGGGTTAACCAATATGGATTTATTGAAACCCCTTATCGTAAAGTACTACACGATGTAAAAAATAATGGTATTAGCGCCATTGGTCAGATAGCTCGGGAAGATATTTTAGACGCTAAGGGTAAAGTAATATTAGCTAAAGGTAAAGAAATTGATGAAAAAATTGCTCAGCACCTAGCTACAGAAACAGCAATTAAAACAGTGCCAGTGGTACCATTCGTTACTCGCGAAATTGAATATATTGACGCCTTTCAAGAAGAGCGTTCAGTAACCGTTGCGGCTACGACAGCAATTACCCCCGAGGGTAGATTCGTTCACGAATACGCGGAGGTACGCTATCATGGCAAACCATCGTTCGAGCGAGTAGAAACAATTGATTATGTTGATGTTTCTTCTTATCAAATCATCAGTATCTCAACAGCTTTAATTCCTTTTGTGGAAAACGATGATGCTGTTCGTGCTTTGATGGGAACCAATATGCAACGTCAGGCCATATCAGTGATTAGGCCCCAGACGCCCATCATTGGTACGGGCATTGAAATGAAAGCGGCCAGTGATTCTGGTCAGGTGATAGTTAATCAGAATGAAGGTAAGGTTGTTGGCGTGCAGTCCGATAAGATTTTGGTGGAAGAACAAAACGGCAACATTCGTCAGTATAATTTAAATAAATTTTTACGTTCAAATGCAGCAACTTCAATCAATCAAAGACCGATTGTCAGTAAAGGTGAGCTGGTCAAGAAGGGTGAGGCTTTGGCTGATGGTGCGGCTACCGAATATGGTGAGCTTGCATTGGGACAAAATATATTAGTAGCTTTTATGGCTTGGGATGGCGGTAACTATGAAGACGCTATTTTGATTTCGGAAAGAGTCGTCCAAGATGATCGCTACACCTCTATTCATATTCAAGATTATCCCATTGATGTTCGTGATACAAAACTCGGACCAGAGATTATCACTCGTGACATTCCTAATGTCAGTGAAGAAAAATTAAAAGACCTGGATGAAAGCGGCATCGTTCGTATTGGTGCTAAAGTTTCTTCCGGTGATATTTTGGTTGGTAAAATCACTCCCAAAGGTGAGACTGAACTATCGGCTGAAGAGAAATTATTACGAGCAATATTTGGTGAAAAAGCCAAAGACGTTCGTGACACATCTTTGTATTTGGAACACGGTGAACACGGAAAGGTGATCGACGTCAAAATATTTTCTCGTGAAAAAGGTGATAAATTACCCGCCGGCGTGATCAAATCCATCCAGATAACAATTGCGCAATTACGTAAAGTACAAGTTGGTGATAAAATGGCTGGTCGTCATGGTAACAAAGGTGTTATTTCTCGTGTCGTACCAGTGGAAGATATGCCATTTATGGAAGACGGAACCCCGGTTGATGTTATTCTTAACCCCTTAGGCGTTGTTTCTCGTATGAACCTAGGTCAATTATTAGAAACCCATTTGGGATTAGCAGCTCAAAAGCTTGGCTATCGAGTGGCCACGCCAGCTTTAAATGGCGTCAAGCCAAATCAGATTAAAGCAGAATTAGTCAAAGCCGGCTATCAAGAAGATGGTAAATTACAATTATTTGATGGCCGCACTGGTGAAGCTTTTGATAAGCGATCGGTCGTCGGTATTATTTATATGTTGAAGCTTAATCATTTGGTGGAAGATAAAATTCATCAACGATCGATCGGACCGTACTCTTTAGTTACCCAACAACCATTGGGTGGTAAAGCACAGTTTGGCGGTCAACGCTTTGGTGAAATGGAAGTATGGGCCCTCGAGGCATATGGCGCCGCTCATGCCTTGCAAGAGATTTTAACCATCAAATCCGATGATGTGCCTGGTAGAAGTAAAGCCTATGAGTCTATTATTAAAGGCGAGCCAATCAAAAAGGTTAATATTCCTGAATCATTTAATGTTTTGGTTAGAGAACTAAAAGGATTGTGTTTGGACGTTGATCTGATCAAAGATCTTAAGGCCGATAAAGAAAGTCGAAATAAGAAAGAGACTAATACCGAAGAATCAAACTAATATATTTTTAATAATTTCTTATATTTCATATGCCAACTCCATCATCAACTAAGACAACCTTCGTCAATACTGAATCAACGTTTGATTTGGATTTTGACGGCATCAGATTAAAGCTGGCGAGTCCAGAAGATATTCATCGTTGGTCTCATGGCGAGGTCACCAAGCCAGAAACAATCAACTACCGTACTCAGAAACCGGAAAAAGACGGATTGTTTTGCGAGCGCACATTTGGCCCTTCCAAGGATTGGGAATGCTATTGTGGTAAGTATAAAAGAATTAGATATAAGGGGATTATTTGCGATAAGTGCGGTGTTGAAGTCACACGCGCCATTGTTCGTCGCGAACGCATGGGTCATATTGATTTAGCGACCCCGGTTTCGCACATTTGGTTTTTACGAGGTATCCCATCACGTATTGGTTTGATTTTAGACATGTCCAGTCAGGAACTAGAAAAGGTGATCTATTTCGCTTCCTTTATTATCATTTCTGTAAATGAAGAGTTACGTGAGCAAGTGATGCAGCAAATCAAAAACGAATTGAAAGCCAAGATAAAAAATATTAGTAACGAACAAGAACAAAAATTAGTCCAGTTAAATAAGAACAAAGCTGATAAATTAGTCGCTGCTAAAAATGACCACGACAAAAAGAAAGCGGAAGATGATTTCATTGAACAGAGCGCGGCTTTGACACGTATTACTAACGATAAACTAGAGCACCTCCAAGCTGCTGCTGATCGGGCCAAAAAAGAATTGAAGGAATTGCGCGTTAGACAAATTATTTCCGAAGCACAATATCAAGATTTATCAATGAAATATGGCCATGTCTTTGAAGCAAGTATTGGCGCGGAAGCAGTGCGCAATCTTTTAGTTGAGGTGGATTTACCATTATTGATACAGAAATTGCAGCAAGAAAAAATGACAGCCATTCCTTCAAAGATGAAGAAAATTACCAGACGACTGAAGCTGGTTAAAAATTTAATTGCTAATAGTGTGCGACCAGAATGGATGATTTTGATGGCCGTACCAGTTATCCCACCAGACTTACGACCGATGGTGGCTTTGGATGGTGGTCGCTTTGCCACCTCTGATTTAAATGATTTATATCGTCGTGTGATCAATAGAAATAATCGTTTGAAAAGATTGAAGGAGTTAAACGCCCCGGAAGTTATTCAGCGCAATGAAAAAAGAATGTTGCAAGAAGCAGTTGATGCTTTGATTGATAATAATGCTCGGCGGAGCAAAACAGTAACCGCCTCCACCGGCCAAAAAAGAACCCTCAAGAGCATCGCTGATATGTTAAAAGGTAAGCAAGGACGTTTTCGTCAGAATTTATTGGGTAAAAGAATTGATTATTCTGCTCGTTCAGTAATTGTTGCTGGACCAAAATTAAAAATTGGTGAGACTGGTATTCCTAAAATTATGGCCCTGGAATTATTTAAACCATTTGTTATCTCCGAACTAATCAAAAGAGAAGTGGTGCACAATGTCCGTTCAGCCAACAGATACATTGAGCAAGACCACGCGGAAGTTTGGGATATTTTGGAAGAGGTTACCAGCAAGTCATTTGTCTTTTTAAATAGAGCACCGACCTTACATCGTTTGGGAATTCAATCTTTCAGACCCAAATTGATTGAAGGCAAAGCCATTCAGGTTCATCCTATGGTATGTAAAGCTTTTAATGCTGATTTTGATGGCGATCAAATGGCCGTACACGTACCATTGACTGAAGAGGCCAAGAAAGAAGCAGAAGAGTTAATGCATTCGGTGAGAAACTTATTAAAGCCAGCAACCGGTGAGCCAATTATTTACCCAGATCAGGACATTGTTTGGGGCTGTTATTATTTGACTTATAGCAGTGGTCAGAAGGGCGAACGACTTAAATATTTTACCGATTATAATGAAGCGAAGTTGGCTTATGATTTGAAACAGATTACGTTGCATGAAGATATTCATGTCAAGATTAATGATCAGCTTATTGCTACCACCGCCGGACGTTTGATTTTCAATTCCATTTTACCGAGCGAATTGAACTATATTAACAAAACCATGAAATCTAGCGAGTTGCGTAATGTCATTAGTCAGTCTTTCGCTCAAGCCGGTCGGGAAACCACGATTGATTTACTGGATGAAATTAAAAGTTTGGCTTATAAATACATAACTCAATCTGGCTTGTCTTGGGGGATGTCGGATATTCCCGATGTTACTGAGAAGAAAGCTATGATTTTTGAAGGTGAGAGACGAGTCAGCGAAGTTCAACAACAATACAATGATGGTTTATTAACCAATCATGAGCGTTATATTAACGTTATTGAAATATGGAATCAAGTGAAAAATGAGATCACCGAGGTCAGTAAAAAATCATTTGATGCCTCGTCTAGCTTGTATTCAATCATTGATTCTGGTGCTCGTGGTTCCTGGGCCCAGCTAATTCAGATTATGGGTATGAAGGGATCAGTGGTCAGTCCAGCTGGTGAGATTATTGAATTACCAGTCAAAGCTAATTTTAAAGAAGGATTGGATGTATTGGAATATTTTATCTCCACTCACGGTGCTCGCAAAGGACTATCAGATACTGCCCTGCGTACGGCTAATGCTGGATACCTCACGAGAAGACTAGTGGATGTGGCGCAGGATTTGGTCATCAGCGAAGAGGACTGTCATGATACCGAAGGTTTAACTTTGAATTTGCAGGATGTGGAAGATATTGGTGAACCAATGTCTCGTTTGATACTGGGACGAGCTGCTTTGAAGGAAATTGCTCATCCGACAACCAAAAAAGTTATTGTGAAGGCTGGCGAATTTATTACCCCAGAACTCATTGAGCAAATCGAAAAAGCTGGTGTTAGCGAAGTAACCATCCGTTCTAACATGACTTGTAAAACCGTTCGTGGTATTTGTCATAAGTGTTATGGTTGGGATTTGGGCTATAATACGCCAGTCAAACACGGCGTGGCTGTCGGTATTGTTGCCGCACAAAGCATTGGTGAGCCAGGAACGCAGTTGACGATGCGTACTTTCCATACTGGTGGTGTAGCCGCAACTGGTGATATTACTCAGGGTTTACCAAGAGTAGAAGAGCTTTTTGAAGGCCGCTCTCCCAAGAAGAAAGCAATTGTGGCCACTGAAGATGGTGAGGTAATTATTGATGAAACAACGGATCTTAGTATTCGCAGAGAAAGAGTGATCAAGTTTCATTATCATGGGCCAACTATTGAGGAGCATGCTTATAATGAGGATTTTGAAGTTAAGGTTAAAGATCAGCAACTGGTACGCCCAGGCGATGTGTTGATGAAATATATTGCTGGCGAAACAATCGTCGCTGCTAAGAATGAAGGCCATGTACGTTTAACTAAGTCAGGAATACAAATTTATCAAGATATTGATGCGGTTAAAGATATTATTATTCCACCGGGGTATAGTTTATGGATCAAAAATCATGCCCAAATGAAAGCCGGCGATCCAATCACGGAAGGTAGTTTAGATTTGCAAGAACTGTACCACTACAAAGGACGCTTAGCCACAGAAAAATACATTATTAAAGAAATCATGTGGATTTATTCTTCGCAAGGGCAGAAGATTAATATGAAACACATTGAGTGTATTATTAGACAGATGTTCTCGCGTGTTTATATCCACGATGCTGGTGATACCAATCTATTACCTGGTGACGTGGTTACTACTTCGGAATTTACTGAAGAGAATTTGAAAGCCAAAAAGGAAAAGAAAAAAGAAGCTCGAGGAGAAATATTATTACTAGGTATTACCAAAGCCTCTTTGACTACTGATAGCTGGTTATCAGCTGCTTCTTTCCAAGAGACGGCGAGAGTATTGATTGATGCCGCTGTTACTGGTAAGGTAGACAAACTCAAGGGATTAAAAGAGAATGTTATTATCGGCCGTTTGATTCCAGCAGGAACTGGTTATTTGGTGAAAAGAGTAAAAGAATAATACGATCGTTGATAGAGAGCCAGTTCAAGAGCCACTAAGGAACTTGGGCTGGTTTTTTTTAACTCCCAGCGTTGCCAACTCCCGGCGTTGGAGCACTGTTGACAAAAAGCGTTAAATGATATAAATATAGATTAAACGTACAATAATATTTACTTGAAGAAAGGATAGAATCGTGAAAAAGTTTATCTTTACAGTGCTATTGGTTGCTTTTGGAGTTGGTCTAATTTTTCTGATGAGCACTTGTTAATCAAAAGCCAATGAATTAAAAACCGTCTTAACTAGGGCGGTTTTTTTAACTCCCAGCGTTGCCAACTCCCGGTGTTGAAGCACCATTGACGTAGTAAGTATTATGTGGTAATATAGAAAATTATTGTTATTTAACACAAACTTGTGATGGTCATAGCCAAAAGATGTTGATTTTGATCGGCCTTTTCTGGCTATGACCACTAATGGTCGCGCCCCTCAACTCACGGGCAGTGAGAAACTTAAGAGTAAATAACTCAAAAGGAGATATTATGAAATATGGTTTATTAACCCTTGGTCAGATTGAAGCAATTATTAACAAGCTTGGTGGCTACGAAGGAGCATTAAAGTTTTTACGTGGCGGACTCCGATTTTCCGTCACCTCAGACGGCACTACCGGTGAACAATGGATCGAGCGTTTGGAAAGTAAGGGACATCGGATTAGTGAATATGCCAAG
>PFPO01000092.1 GCA_002793075.1 Candidatus Komeilibacteria bacterium CG_4_10_14_0_2_um_filter_37_10 | reverse complement strand
TTGGTTTATTAAGTAGAGGCAAGGGCATTGAATATGTGATAGCAGCTCTACCAAAAATTATAGCAGTTCATCCGAATGTTGTTTACTTGATAATTGGTGCAACTCATCCCTTGGTTTTGAAGAATACCGGCGAAGAATATCGTAAACAATTAATTGACCAAGCCTATCAACTAGGTGTACAAGATCATGTATTGTTTTATAACGAATATTTAGAAACGGACAAGCTTTTAAAGTTTTTACAAGCAACGGAAATTTATTTATCAGTTTCCCAAAATCCTGATCAAGCAGTATCTGGTACTTTAACATATGCATTGGGCGTTGGTCGACCAGTTATATCAACTCCCTTTGCCCAAGCTCGCGAGCTGATTACTCCCGAACTCGGATCCTTAGTTAAATTTCAAGATAGCGAAAGCATTGCCCAGGAGGTAATTGCGCTTTTAAGTGATAAAGATCGATTGACTAATATAAGTAAGACCGCTTATTTTCGTACTCGAAGTATGACGTGGCCTAATGTGTCGCTGGCGTATATGCGTGAATTTATTGAAATATCACCCGAGTTAGCCCGCAAAAAAAGGAATTTACCCATTATTAAATTGCAACATCTTCGTAAACTTACCAACAGTTTTGGCATTTATCAATTTGCCATCCTCAATGAACCAAACCCGAATTGGGGTTTTACTTTAGATGATAATGCCAGAGCCTTAATAGTAGTGGCGAAGTATCATGGCATTTATCACGATCAAGATGATGAGCGACTAGCTGAAATTTATTTACGATTTATCGAACGAGCGGTAAAGGATGATGGGGGATTTGTAAATTATTTTACTAAAGAAATGAAATCCAATTATGATTTGAATCAAGATAAGAACTTAGAAGATGCTGAAGCCCGTGCTTTGTGGGCCCTTGCTTGCGTGGCCACCAGTAAATTACCCAGAAGTTTAAAAAAAAGAGCAAGCGTGTTATTAAATAATCAGTATAAAAAATTGAAGGTTGTGAATTCACCACGAGCGATCGCCTTTCACATTAAAGCTCTGACAACCTGGTTAGCCTTAGGTAATAATGAAAAGATTATCAAATTAGTTGTTAGGCATGCTGATTTCTTATTGGATCGTTTTAACGATAATAACACCAAAGACTGGCAATGGTTTGAACAATCGCTTAATTATTCCAACGGTGTTTTATCAGAAGCCTTACTTTTAGCTTATAAAGTTACAGGTAATTATCTTTATTTTAAAGCTGGCAAGACAACTCTAGATTTTTTAATTAGTAAATCATTTCACGACGAAGTTTGTGAACCAATTGGTCAGGCTGGATGGTTTAAACGAGGAGAAAAAAAAGAAATTTATGATCAGCAACCGGAGGAGGTCTCCTCTTTAGTATTAGCCTTGAGGACAATGTATGATTTAACTGGCGATCATGACTATGAGAAAAAAATGTTATTAGTTTTTAATTGGTTTTTGGGTAATAATTTATTAAATCAGGTTGTCTATTCTCAACTAACCGGTGGTTGTTACGACGGTATCGGTGAAGGGTATATTAATCTTAATCAAGGTGCTGAATCAACAATATCTTATTTATTAGCGCGTTTGGTTGTGGATGTTAAATATAATTAGGTGGCATATTTTTTTTCAACCTTTTTTGTGTTAGCTCGAAGTTTAAATTATTAATTAATAAATTAATTTTATGTATAAAAAGAAAAAAGTTGCTGATAAAAAGCATCGTAAGAGTAGTGGCAAAAAAATTGCCAGCTTGCGACACTAAGTACGCAATAAAACCAGCCCCATTTGGGGGTGGTTTTATTAACTTGACAGTCGCTTCACCCTATACTAAGTTAGTCTATTAAGCCGTCGGTAAAAGTAGCGCCGTCGCCTAGAATTAACTTAGAGAATAGCTATGGCAAAAAAGAGCCAAAATCAAGTTTTAATCATTGTTTTGACAGATAATTGTTTTATTACTCAAGACAATATTCGGACTATGATGCCGGAGCTTTTTTTGCTGGGAAAATGCCAAGTACTTAGGATAAATAACACTAACGCCACAACGATTAAACACTGGCAAAAGATAGCTAGTGTGATTAGTCAACAGTATGATAGTTATGAAGGATTTATTGTTATTGAAAATTACCATCAGGTTATTGGCTCAGCAATCGCTACTAAATTATCTTTGCAGTCTAACTATAAATCAATTGCCTTTGTGGCGGTGAAAGAATTAAATCACGATTTTTTATTTAATCAGAAAATTGACGAATTAAATTTACGTTTAAATATTATTAATAGTTTACAGCTGATTAAAAGCAATCTCCAGACAGTGATGATTGTTGATGAAGATAAGGTCATTGATCCACTCTGGACAGCAGAGCTAAGAACGACTGATTTGCAAAAATATGTCAGTATTAATGAACAGTATTTGGCACAACTAGATCAAGTTATTACGATTACCGAAAATCTTAAATTTCTACCCGGTACACTTAAGTTGATGGATCAATTTAATAATAAAATAAAAATAATTCATTATATTGATTGGTTGGCTTGCGAAAAAGAGGATAGGCAGTCAAAAAAAACTGCTGGTTATTTTATTTATTTAACCAGCACTATTACCATTGAGGAATTAAATAGTTTACTAAAAAAAATAAATCAAAGTTTGCCCATTGTAATATATAACAACAATCAAACCATTATTAATGAGAAGATTAATACTGATGTTATTTATTGCGATCAATATTCTTATCGAGCAAATTTAATAAAGATATCTTGGGCTTTGGGAAACAGTAAAGACAAGAAAAGTTTTAATCAACTTTTTCTACAAAAATGAAATTTTATTTG
>PFPO01000091.1:7346-15756 GCA_002793075.1 Candidatus Komeilibacteria bacterium CG_4_10_14_0_2_um_filter_37_10 | reverse complement strand
TCAACTTTGATTCCGCCCTTGCTACCACCAACCGGAATATTAACCACCGCCGTCTTGATGGCCATCCATAAAGCCAAAGCCTTCACTTCGTCTAAATTAGCCTGGGGATGAAAGCGAATACCACCCTTAAATGGTCCGCGCCAGTTGTTGTGTTGAACGCGGTAGGCTTCAAATTTTGCTGTTTGACCGTTGTCTAATTTAATACTTAATTGTTTACGGATAACACGAACTGGTTTTTTTAATTTATTTAAAATGTTCGTTTTCATTCCCAACTCTTGGGCGGCCTGAGATAGTTGTTTAATAGCGTTATTTAATGGATTCATATTATTTTAAATTATCCAATTTTTCTTTTAATTTACTCTTGTCTTGATAACCAACTAGCTGTTGGACTATTTGTCCGTTTTTAAAAATAAACATTGTTGGTATGCTCATGACCTGATACTGTTGCGCTGTTGTTTGGTTGGCGTCAACATCTAGTTTTACGATCTTAATTTTGCCCTCGTATTCTTTGCTGAGCTCATCAATAACCGGTGACATCATTTTACAAGGACCACACCAGGTTGCATAAAAATCAACAAAGACTGGTATTTTGGCTTGCAATACCTCCTGTTGAAAATTTTGATCAGTTACGTGTTCTGCCATAAATTTATAACGTTAATATTAATTTTTTATCTCTGCTAAATATTTAATAACATCAATCGCCGCCTGACAACCACTACCAGCGGCGGTAATAGCCTGACGATAACGATAATCGGCAACATCACCAGCGGCAAAAATTCCCGCTACCGCTGTTTTGTCATAGTCGCTAACCGCTACATAACCGCGGGCATCAATCGCTACTAAATCTTTAATAAAATGAGTGTTTGGTTGATGGCCAATTGCTAAAAATACACCATCCAATTCAATTTGCTCTTCTTCTTGTGTTTGGTTGTTGATCAGCCGTAGGCCAGTTACCTTATCGTCACCGTAAACTTCCTTTAATTCTGCATTATAATACCATTTTATTTTAGGATTATTAATGGCTCTGGTCAGCATTATTTTACTGGCTCTTATTTTATCTGGGGCGGATCTTACGATTAAATAAACTTCGCTAGCAAATTTAGTTAAAAAATTCGCTTCCTCCATGGCGGCGTCACCAGCACCAACAACCGCAACTCTCTTGTCACGAAAAAAGAATCCATCGCAAGTAGCACAGGCTGACACACCATGACCGCGCAATCGCTGTTCACTGGGTAAACCCAACCACCTAGCTGTAGCGCCCGTGGCTAAGATAATTGTTTTAGCTAAATACTCAGCTTGATCAGTTTGTACTTGAAACGTACCTTCTTCTACTTTAATAATTTTTTTAACTGTCTCTATGATTACTTCGGCGCCAACGCCACTTGCTTGCTTTTTCATTTTCTCCATCAAGTCTGGACCAGTAATACCTTCGGGAAAACCAGGAAAATTTTCTACCGTTGTTGTTGTTGTTAACTGCCCACCAATCTCGGAGCCAGCAAAAACAATTGTTTTTAATAAGGCCCGTGCTGCATAGATAGCTGCCGTATATCCAGCTGGACCAGAACCAATAATTATAACATCATAAATATTTTTCATAATTTAAGATTTAACAAATCTATTTAATAAAGTTTCCAGTTTCTTCTTATCGGCGTCTTTTAATTTTAAACAGTTTGTTTCTTTCTGTAAAATTAAAACACCTAGTTGATTTAGTGCGGCCTTAATAGCAGAGAGTTGTATTAAAACATCTTCACAATTTCTGCTGTTAGTTAACATTCCTTCTAAACCATCTAGTTGGCCCCGGAGCCGACTAAAACGATTTTTTAAATTTGCCTCTACCATAAGTTTATATACCCCCATGGGGTATTATACTTTAAATAAATTTTTCTGTCAAATAGTCCTCTTTTGCTATTATAAACCATTCCTCTTACCAATTGAAAGATAAGTAAATAAATCATTACAACGACAAGTTTTACTTAATTCTCTTAGCTAAACTTGTAATAAATGATTAAACAAAAACATTCACTTGGTCTGAATCAAAGGTACTTTGATGAAGAAAAGTGAATGTTTTAAGAGGAGCCCCGTCAAAGACGAAATAAAACCATTCACTTGGGTTCGATCCGCCAGAGGCGGAGCGGATTAAGTGAATGGTTTAAGAGGAATAATTTATTGAACGGCGGAGTGGATCGAGCTAGACTCGATACACGCAGCTGTGAGATAAATTATGACGTGGTGGACCCGACCGGACTTGAACCGGTGACCTCTTGCATGCCATGCAAGCGTTCTAGCCAGCTGAACTACGGGCCCAAATTTGTTAAAGCACAACTATTTTATCCTAATTCTGTGTCTCAGTCAATCATAGCGTCAATTGTTCCATGTGGAACATTTATTAATTATACAAATTAAGTAATTCCAATATTTTTTTAATGGTCACGAAACCGTAACCCCACAAAAGCGGTAACCATAAAGGCATTAAACCAAATAAACTATTGCGATTAAACTCTTCTACGCCCGTGCATAAACAGGTACTCACTAAAGAACATGGCAATTAAACCTAAAATTAAGACTAATAAGTCTTTTCTAGTGTTTTTAATGCTAAACATTATACCCATTAACACAATATAGCTGATCGTTAATAAATAATCATTTTGAATAATTGGAATTAGACCAATCATTAGAAGTATTGGTAATAAGATTAATGTCAGTTGTGTTACTGCTTGGCTATTGATTTTAGTCATAAAATCTTTATTAGTACAGTTGGGTTTTGGTGGACTCAGGCGGATTCGAACCGCCGGCCTCTGCAATGCGAATGCAGCGCTCTACCAACTGAGCTATGAGCCCATTAGAAAGTGTATTAACTAAACTATTAACGTATCATGTTTCGATACTCTAACCTCGTCCAAAGGACGATCAGCCTCTGGCTGAAACTGAGCTATGAGCCCGCATTAAGCCACTGAGTGACTATTCCTGTTCTAATTCCTTTTCTAATTCTTCAAGTTCTTTTCTTCCTTGATTTAATGCATTCTCTGCTACCTGATGCCATTCTTCGTACGTTTCAACGGATTTTTTCATTGCTTCATCCATTAAAGGGGCTAATTTTTCAAAAATAATTCTCCCTGAGTCCTCTCTGTTAGGGTTCGCATTGAAAATATCATCCGTTTCCTTCATTATTCTATCTACTTCATTCTCCGCTGCTCTCATTTCTCAGTATTTTTGATCAATTAAATTTTCTGGGGTTATTTGCTTTTCAATTTTGAATTGTTCGCTCATAATTTTAGTAGTTAATTATTATAATTTAATTAATAAGTATAAAATCCTGTATTTTGCTCTATTCTGGTGCCCCGGGCAGGAATCGGACCTGCATCTAGACGTTAGGAGTGTCTTATTCTATCCATTGAACTACCGGGGCGTAATTTGTTAAACCGTTGTCCCGCCTCTGGCGGGATCAGCCCTTGGCTGAAACTACCGGGGCGTAATTTATAACCCCTGGGGTGGGTTACTATAAATCATAAATTGTTCCACGCGGAACAATTTATTAATAATCATTAATTAACTACGATAAATAAGCAATAATATGCGTCGCAAAATTATAAAATATAATCTGCCAGCTGCATTATAATTGCTGCGTCGCTATCTACTAGGCGTAAAGTTACCATTGATGCTACTATTAATAGCACCAGGCTCAAAACTACTATCAGATCTTTTTTATTATTAACTTCTGTCATATAATTGTTATGCTTTATTTAATCAAGGTATAATATAATATATTTATATTGTTTTGTCTAAATATTAAAAATTAACTTATGTTTAAAGACGATAACCCAGCCAAAGATATTAAAGTTGCTGATACGATTATTGGCTCATCGGTGAAAGTTGAAGGTGATTTTATTAGTGATCACGACATTATTATTGATGGTCAGGTAATTGGCAACATAAAAACCAAAAATAATCTAAAAATAGGTATCTCGGCTGTTGTTAAAGCGGAAATAACCGCTAAAAACGCCTATATTTCTGGCTCAGTTACTGGCAACATTAATATTATGGAGAAGCTTTACTTAACAGAAAAGTCGGTAATAAAAGGTAACGTCAAAGCCACTGTTTTAACTATCGAACAAGGTGCTAAATTTAATGGTCAGTGCCAAATGGTTGATCTTAATGCGCCGGTGGTTGAAGAAAAGAAAAAATAAGATCTACATCTAATGTATTTTTACATTTACGACAATTTTTTAGCGGATAAAAAATACCAAACTCAATTATATAAGATTGAAAATCGTTTGGTTGATCTTGGAATTAAGGGGCGAACCAATCGCATGACGCTACTTAAAAACATGTCGGAGGTTGTTAACGATGGTATTCGGCAAGGCGCAAAAACTATCGTTGTTATTGGTAATGATAGTTCATTTTCAAAAATAATAAACTTAATCGTTGATCAAGACGTTGTTCTTGGCTTAATACCTATCGATGGCAATTCAAAAATCGCGCGACTACTCGGCATGCCAGCTGGCGCTGCTGCCTGCGAAGTTTTAGCGCAAAGAATAATAAAAAATTTAGATCTGGGGTTAGCTGGTAAACAATATTTTCTTGACTCGGCGTCTGTTGAGGGCGAGCGTGTTAATATTAAATTTAATAATTGGACTATTCAAAACACTGATGCAAAACAAAAAATTTCTTTTAATAACTTGGGCGTGCTCAGCAATGTAAATAAAAATATTTGTGCTTGTGATCCTACTGACGGCCGCTTGGAACTTGTAATAGAGGAGCCGACTTCGTTTTTTAAATCACCGAGCAAACCAACGATCATAAAATTTTCTCATGTCCTAATCGAGTGCACCAACACGTCTTCCTTTTTGATTACCGACGAGAGTACAAAATTAAAAATGCCACTTGTTATCCAAGTGGCTTCACGTCATCTCAAAGTAATAGTCGGATCTGGTCGTTTGTTTTAAACTATGCTTTAATCTCTTTCTTACCGAATACTAGATACTGCTGCAAAATAGTTAATACTGTTGTTATGGCCCAGTATAAAACCAAACCGCTAGGCAAGGAGAGACCAATAAAAAAGGTAAAAATAGGCATAAAATACATCATTTGCTTAGTCATAGCATTGGTTATATTCAGCGGGCTGCCGCTGTTTTCTTTTGGTTCTTTTTCGTCTTCCTTTCCTTTTAGCTGCATGATCATTTTTGCTTGCCAGTACTGAAAAAGTCCTGCTAGTATAGCCAGGACTGTGTTTGGCTGGGCCAGATCAATCAATCCCAGAAACAAATAATTAATTGTTCCCGGGTCACTGACGAACGAGTAAAGCAATTCAAAGTTTGTGTGTCCCAGGCCATTACGAAAGACTTGGTAGACTGCTATTAATATTGGTAACTGAATTAATAAAGGCAAACACGATGAAGCGGGATTTATTTTTTCCTGCTTATACAATTCCATCACAGCGCGTCCATAAGTTTCTTTGTTGTCGCCATGCTTTTTCTTCAGTTCGTCCATTTTTGGTTTCAATAACTGTAATTTCTTTTGTGACTCAATAGAAGATTTTGAAAGTGGATACAAAATAACACGAATTAAAATGGTGATAATAATAATTGACCAACCAAGATCTTTAACCGGTATTATGTTATACAAAAAAATCAACACATTTAATAATGGTTGAAATAAAACAAGGTTGTAGATGTTTCCTAACATTTAATTTCTTTATTTTAATGGGTCGTAACCACCAGCAGATCGCGGATGACAACGAATAATCCTTTTACCGGCTAAAAATAATCCCCTGGCCGCTCCATATTTTTCAATAGCTTGTTTACTATACTCGGAACATGTCGGTCGAAACTTGCAAACGCCAAATGGAAACGCGCCTTTAATAAAGCCGTGGTCTGGAGACAATGTTTTTTGATAAACATTAATAAATCCAATAAAAATACTTTTAATCATTGCGTTACTATTTTTGCCCTCACTAAAAGCGTTGATAATTCTTCTTTTAGTTCACGGTATGGTAAGTCGAGGACGATCGCTTTTGGTACAACAACAAAGTCCATTTTTTTATTAATTTGCTTTCGTAAAGAAATAATAACCGATCGTATTCTTCTTTTAATTCTGTTACGCTTAGTTGCTTGTTTAAATACTTTTTTAGAAGCAACTATTGTATAACGGTAATCGGTGTTCTTACTATTAACCGAGCACCTAATCATCATATTCCTTGAAAATAACGGTTTTTTTCGTAAAATCGCTACTATTTCCTTTTCTTTGGCGAGACTATTTTTCATCACTACTGGTCAGCTTTTTTCGTCCTTTCTGCTTTCGTCTTTTTAATACCTTTTTTCCTTCTTTGGTTTTCATACGCTTGCGCCAGCCATAATCCTTGGCTCGCTTTCTTTTTTTCGGTTGATATGTTCTTTTTGGCATAATATTTATTATTAATAATAGGATCAGTTTAACAACTTTAGTCAAAATTGTAAAGTCATAATTGTTATCTACTTTTTATTAACAACATATAAACACTTTGTTCATTTCCTGTGTATTTTTTAATTTGCTTTGCTGTGCTAAAATGAAACCACCTTCATACCTAAATATTTAAGAGCAAAATAAAAATGATTAGTGAACAACTTTGGGAATCGGTTTTGGGAGAATTGGAGCTTACCATCTCAAAAGCTAACTTTACTACCTGGTTTAAAAACACCTTTATTGTTTCTCTAGATAATGATAGTGTTGTCATCGGTGTACCAAACGCCTTCACTAAAGCGTGGCTAGAAAATAAGTACAACGTTCATATTATTAGTGCCCTAAATAAGAACTGTTCTTCTAAAATTAATAACATCCTCTATAAGGTTGTTGCTCGTGGCCCGATTAGTACTGAGGTAGGGAAAGCCGTTATCGCTCCGCCGACGGCAATTGATCAACCAAAAAACGAACCGGTTGCTGGTCAGTCTGGCTTTGGACTTAATCCAAAATATAAGTTTGAAAGCTTCATCGTCGGTCGTGGCAATGATTTGGCAACTGCCGCTGCTAAGGCCGTCGTTGAAAGGCCAGGCGAGGTTTACAACCCACTATTCCTTTATGGTGGCGTCGGTTTAGGAAAAACTCATTTACTACACGCAATTGGTAGTGGAATTTTGGCAAAAAACCCCAAGGCTAAAATCGTTTGTATTAATAGTGAGCATTTTGTTAATGATTTTATTAATTCCATCAAAAGAGGAATGACTGATGATTTAAAAAGGCATTATCGTTCAGCTGATGTTCTTTTGATTGATGATATTCAATTTATTGCTGGGAAAGAGCAAACGCAAGAAGAATTTTTTCATACTTTTAATGAACTACACCAAAAGAACAAGCAGATTGTTCTCACTTCTGACAGGCCACCCAAAGCGATTGCGGAAATAGAACAGCGCTTAATTTCCCGTTTTGAATGGGGTATGATCGCTGACATCTCAACGCCCGACTTGGAGACTAGATGTGCGATTTTAGAGTCAAAATGCGCGGAAAGGGGCTTTAGTATTTGCCCGGAAATCATCGCTTATATTGCTGAAAATGTACAAAACAACATCCGTGAGCTAGAGGGGGCGCTAAATAGAATCATTGCCTATCATCAATTAAACAATACTTCGTCTTTGTCACTGGATATTGTACAAAACGTCTTAGGATCACTTTCTTTAAGTGTTAAAAAAAGCGGCCTGACACCAAAAAAGATAACCACTAAGGTTGCTGACTACTTTGATATTTCTACGGCCAACCTCGTTGGTATTTCTCGTCGCAAAGAGCTCGTAGTGCCACGACAAATAGTTATGTGGCTAATGCGCGAGGAACTAAAAAGTTCTTATCCGTCCATTGGGCAGGAGCTTGGCGGCAGAGACCATACAACAGCAATCCACGCCTGTAATAAAATTGAGAATGAGATGAAAATTAATAGTAAATTAAAAAGTGACATTGATTTAATAAGACAACAGCTTTACGCATCATAACTCCTGTTATTGACTGTATATATTGTGTAAAAACCTGTTAACCATAGCCTCGGCAATTGTGAAGAAACTCGGTATAAATATTTCGCTCGCCAAATCATTAACACTTTATTAAATTATTACCCCAGACGTATCCGATTAATACCCACCGCCAACTAGTTAAAATTTTTGTTTATTTAAAAGAGTTCTTAATAGTTACTAACATATACACAGCCCCTTATTAATACTATTATTAAATTTATTAATATATTATATAAAGATAATGAGAATAATTTGCACACAAGAAAATTTAAATAATGCTTTGTTGATAGTTAATCACTTAGCTACCAAAAACGCTAACTTACCAATTTTAAGTAATGTTTTAATTAGTGCTAAGGAAAACGCAATAAGCTTTTCCACTACCAACTTGGAAATGGGTATCAAAGCACAAATTCGTGGTAAGGTAGAAAAGGACGGCGCCT
>PFPO01000091.1:0-7319 GCA_002793075.1 Candidatus Komeilibacteria bacterium CG_4_10_14_0_2_um_filter_37_10 | reverse complement strand
GCATGCCCGCTGAAGACTACCCGTTAATTCCTGACGTCAGCGAAGAAAAACAAATAATGATTAAAGGAAAAGAAATGAAAGAACTGATTAGTCAGGTATCCTTTGCTGTTAGTTTGGATGATAATCGGCCAGAAATCAGTGGCGCCTTATTTAGTTTTTCAGAAAACGATTGTATTATTGCCGCAACAGACAGTTATCGCTTAGCGGAAAAAAGAATAAAAGTAAAAAACGAGATAACAAAAAAATTAATTATACCTTTAAAAACCTTACAGGAACTAAACAGAATTATTGTTTCTGATGATAAAGAAATACAGATATTTTTGAGTGAAAACCAAATTCTATTTTCTTTTGACGGAATTAAATTAGTGTCCCGGTTGATTGATGGAACATATCCTGATTATGAACAAATTATCCCTACCGAGCAGAAAATTATTGTCGAACTAAGGAACGATCAGTTAATTAAAGCGATAAAAAGCGCCGCCCTTTTCTGTAAACCCGGCATCAACGATGTTAAACTAAGCTTTATAGCGAGCAAAAACGAACTAGTTGTAGTTTCGACAAATAATAGTATAGGAGAAAATATAACCACCATTGAAGCCCAAGTAACTGGTGGCGACATTGATATAGTTTTTAACTATCGTTATTTATTGGATGGGTTGAACAATATAAATAGTGAAAGAATTCTGATTAAACTGAACAACCAAGGCGCACCAGGAATGTTTACACCAGCAGACAATCCGGACTATTTGTATATTGTAATGCCGATACGGCAGTAAAGTTGCTTAAGGGGGGTAGTTGAGTCTCGTCACAAGCGAAACTGACCGCTACCTTTTAAGATATAGTTCTCAGGCATGGGGCTACTTAGAAACCAACCTTAATGGGGTGGTTTTTAAGTTGAGAAAATAATTGACAAGAGTAAATAAATATTTTAGAATTTGGCTGATATTAATTTCACGCCGCCATCGTCTAACGGTTAGGACGCCAGGTTCTCAACCTGGCAATCGGGGTTCGATTCCCCGTAGCGGTACCATTGGAAAAGATCTGAACTTGTGTTCAGGTCTTTTCCAATTAACACCGTACGCGAAGGGGAATCGAACGGGCAGAAGTCTCGCAGAAAGCGAGACGTCGATGCGACTGCCAGCGGCAGTCGAAGCGCTGCCCCGGACAATCCCGCCGCAGGCGGGAGCGATAATTCCCCGTAGCGGTACCACGTCATAATTTATCTCACAGCTACGTGTATCGAGTCTAGCTCGATCCACTCCGCCGTTTAATAAATTATTCCTTTTAAAAATACACTTAACCTCGTCAAGCAGAGCTTGATTCGGCCCAAGTGTATTTTTATTTCGTCTTTGGCGGGATTTCACTTAACTCAGAGCGTCTACTCCTTTTCAAAATTACACTTTTTGCCCCTTCGACTTATCTCAGGGTCAACCAAGTGTAATTCTGTTTTTATTTTAAAATTAAATAAGGGAATTAAACCCGACTATCAACAGCGGGGTTTTTTAAAAAACACACTTAACCTACTCAAAATAAATTTAAGTCGGCCCAAGTGTATTTTTAGTTTTAATATTTAATATTACTAATCTAGTCGGGTTATTATCTCTTCCAATAAACGCACAAAGGAATTAATTTCCTTATTACTATTAATCGGAAGCAAGTCTTTAATTTGTAATTCCATTCGCGTACTAGCATCCCTTAATAAGTTTCTGCCAGCGGGAGTCAAAGAAGCAAGGCGAGCGCGGGCGTCTTGGCCAGTTAAATCGCGTTTGATAATATGAAGTTTTTCCAATGGCAGCAACATACGAGTAATGCCCGACGGTGTTAATCCCATTTTTTTTGCCAGATCAATTCGTCTTAAACCTTGTTTTGGCGCGGTGCCCAAGTGAGAGAGGATCATAAAATCGTTGAAGTCTAAACCCTGACTGATTAGAGAACGGCTAAGAATGGTGTTGGTTTTTGTTAGTGTAAAAAAGAAATTCATTAGGTTAGTCATGGACACTAAATAATAATTATTGATATAGCAAGCATAAATTATTATTGTTGACATGTCAAGCACATTATTTAAATAAAAAAAGACCCTATAGTTTATATAGGGTCAGAATTTCAAATTAGATTATCGGTAAATATTTTTTTAGTTGAGCGAGCTCGTTGCAATTTTTTTGTTTTTGCTTCTGCAGCTAAGTGTGCTCTTGTTTTTCTAACCACGAGCCAACGCGCCTCTGCCCAACTCTTGGTTATTTTAAAACTGTCTTTGCTATAAGGCCACAACCAACAAACGCCATCAAAATTACGATCTACTGTGTCGTGAACCAGATGTAAAAACATTGGTATCATGAGTAAGAAGCCAAATAAGACATCAGCTACAAAACAACCAAGTAAAAAAGCAACAGGCAAGCAGAGCACCGGTAAATGAAAAATGAATTTATGGGTATAGGAAAATTCGTCGAGTAGTGTAGTAAGAGAAAAACGTTTTTCCTTTTTAATAAATATTCTAATAAACTCATTAACTACGAGATCAAGATCTAGCATAAACGCCGCCAAGAAGGGCAAGACCGAGTAAGGGCCATAACCATTAAGCAGGGCCAGGGTACCAAAAATAAGACCGATTAATAAATCAACAAACATGGCAACTCCAAATTGTTAAGGAAATAATTAATAATAAACTAGCATAGACATTAACAGAAAGCAAGGTGAAAGTTTTGTTGTTACAGACTTGCTCTATTGACAGAAATGATAGACAATGGTAAAAAGAAGGATAAATTATTAATTAAAGTATTATGAAGAAAATTACTATCATTTGTTTATTAATTGGTCTTTTCTTGCCATTTTCTCAGATCGGCGCCAGTGATCAGGGGTTTCCTGTTAACGCCACCAATGACAGCTATAATCAGGATCAGTTTTCTGTTTCTGGCAAGTACATTGTTTATAGTAATAAATCAGGAGAAAAATACGAATTATATTTATACGACCGCACGACAGGCAGTAAAGAACTATTAGCAACGCAGTACGGCGTGGCCTTTGAGCCGGCGATTGATGGACAAAATCTAGTATGGGTGGAAACCAGTTATGGCAAAAACGTTATTTGGTATAATTTAGAAACCAAAGTTAAAAACAAGATCGCTAAACCCAATAGCTACTCCCACGATATCCATCCTCGCGTTAAGGGCAATTTAATAACTTTTATGCGATGGAACTTTTTGGATAATGTTTCTAGTATTATGTATTATCAAATAGCCCAAGACAAATTGGACGGATTAATAATTACTCGCAACACACACCAGACCAACCAAAACAATGACAACGACAGAATTGTGTGGCAGGATGACAGTAGCAAGCTTAATGAAATATATACTTACGACTTAGCAACTAAGAAAACTAAAATTCTTATTCAGAATGGTTTAAATCATTATTTTCCTACGCTGTCCGCACAACACGTAGCCTGGGATAGCAACAACGCAATCTACGTTTTTAATTTACTAGATAATTCATTACAGGTTGTTGGTAGTAATAACTATGCTAATTTTAATTCTGACCTCGATGGACAAAATGTTGTTTATCAAAGTTATCGGGGCGGCAATTATGATATTTATTTGTACAATTTACAAACACGTTCCGAAGTTCAGATTACCAATAGTCCAGCTGATGACGAAGTGCCACAGTTGGACGGCCAGGTAGTGACTTGGAAAAGAAAAACAGTCGACGGATCTTATGATATTTATTATCAAAACATAACATCTGGCACAGAAAAACTCTACAGCCAGCTAACCTTCAAAACCCTTTCAGCTAATCGAGTGGAAATTTCTTGGCCGCTAACCAACACCGATCAATACGTCATGGGCGTAATGTATCGCGCCACCAAAGCCAATGAACAAGGTCAAGTTGTCGCCGAGAGAATAATTGGCAATAGCTATATAGATAGCTATTTAGATTTGAAACAAACGTATTATTATACGCTACATTTAATAGATAGCAGTGGACGAGAATCAGAAAATAGTAATCGTTACGCTTACCGCCCGGGCTTTAAAAAATTGGTAAAATTAGTTAACAGCCCGTCGGTTTATTTGATTGATGGTCAAGAGTATCATGTAATTAGTACACGCGAGATGTTTAATTATTATAAATTTAAAGATCAGGACGTACAGACAATCGACCAAAGCGAGCTAGACCAGTATGTTTATCGTGGAACTTTGTTGTTCCCGTCGGGCACATTATTAAAAACCAGTGAGGACCCAGCAGTTTATTTGGTTTACAATAATGTAATGAGGCCATTTGAATCGGCAGAAGTGTTTTTACGGACAGGATATGCTTGGAACTTGATCAAGAACGTTCCTCGGGAGTCATTTAGTTCCTATCAAAAGGGTGAGAAATTAACCCTGAAAGAGTTTGTTCACCCCGATGGCGCATTGATTCGTTATAGCAACCAGCCAACCGTTTATTTGATGGAAGGGGGACGACGGCGAGCTATTACTTCGGAAAAGACCTTCCAAAAGTTTGGCTTTAAATGGTCCGACGTGATTTTCGTACCGACTTATTGGCAATATCCAGACGGGCTAGTTTTATAAAGAATTTAACGAGCGTCACCGTATTGAACGGTGGCGCTTTTTGTTTTCCGACATTTGTTTTATAATAAGGAAGTAAAAATTAATAATATAGTATGTTCAACTTAAAGATACTAAGTAGAAAAACCAGTAAAAAAGAAAATAACACGGAAGTTGGTGATGATTTTTTTTCCACCGTTGCTAGTAAGCAAAAGATAAAGGAGAAACAACCCGAAGAGAATTGGCTAGAAGAGGAAGAGTATGACGGGCAGTTGTCAGTTGATGTTTTTGAAAACAATAACTGTATAGTGATCAAATCAACGATAGCTGGGGTTAAACCAGAAGACGTAGACATTTCCATCAATAACGAAATGGTGACCATCAAAGGAAGGCGCAGACAGGAAGAAGAGGTAGCTGCTGAGAACTACTATTATCAAGAATGTTATTGGGGTGGTTTTTCACGTTCAATTATTTTACCAACAGAAATTCAGCCGGAGAAAGTTGAAGCCACGCTCAAAAATGGCGTTTTAAAAGTTGTACTACCAAAAGCAATTCAGTCAAAAGAGGTGTCTATTAGAGTAAAGGGTGACGAATAATTAATTATGTTTTGGCCAGCAAGCAGACTGCAAGAAAAAAAGTGGTTAACCATCGTGGTTGCTACTTTTTTGTTGTTGGTTGTAATTGTCGGTGCCGCGCAGTATTTGTCTTGGTTGAATCCGCGTCACACCATAATTCGTGGTGTTTGGGTGGGGAGCATTGATTTGTCTAACCAGACCAGGGAGCAGGCAATAGCAACATTACAGGTGGCAGTAGATCAAAAAAAAATTAATGGTCAAATAGTTTATCATCAAAATAATAAACACAACATTCCGTTTTCTATCAATGGACAAGACTTGGAATCAGCTTACCCACTTTTTCAATACGATATAACCAAAACCGTTGGTGGCTTAATGACCATTGGAAATAGCGATAATGGTTGGCTAGCGACGTACAACCAAGTTCTGCATTATTGGCAACCACAAAAGTACGCCATGACTCTAGAAACAGATCGGGTTAGACTAAAGAAAGTTTTGCAAGACATTTTGTCAGCAGCTGAAAGTCCAAGTCATGACGCCCGGCCAAAGATAGTTCAAGAACAGGTTGAGATAGAAGAACATACGCTGGGGTTGGGTTTTGATTATGACGCCTTGAGCAATAGGATTATTCAACAGGCGGCCAATTTAAGCGATCAACCAATTGTTGTGGAGTTAAACTTTATCGAGCCAAAAATAAAAAAAGACGAGATTAATGAGACAATGTTAGCAGCAATTAAGAATTTTATTGAGCAAAAAAAAGAACTACTCTTACAATACGAGGATAAAAAATGGAATATTAAACAAGAGCAATATCTTCCTTGGTTAGCTTTTGCCAAAGAAGACGGAGAGATAAAGTTAGTTTTACAAGAAGAATTATTTGTTGATTATATTTTAAAGGAAGTGAGTCCAGAGATTGACCAACCAGCCAAAGACCCAAAATTCTCCATCACGAATGGTAGGGTGACAGAGTTTCAGAGTAGTCAATCCGGTAAACAGGTAGAAATTAGCGAATTACGTAAGGAGGTTAATAATAAGTTTTTTACTACCGGCGAAGGAGAAAACGTTTTCTTAATACAGATTAAAGAAACTAACCCAGAGCAAGCAGTAGAAGACATTAACGACTTGGGAATTGTGGAAATGATTGGCGTTGGCGTCTCTAGTTTTAAAGGAAGTCCGCCTAATCGTGTGCATAATATTAAAACTGGAGCTAACGCAATTAACGGTATCATCATTAAACCAGCAGAAATTTTTTCTTTGATTGATGCTCTGGGTGATATTGATCGTAACAACGGATATCTTACGGAGCTAGTTATTAAGGGCGATAAAACAATTCCGGAATATGGCGGTGGACTATGTCAGATTGGTACCACGACTTTTCGCGCAGCTATTGATAGTGGTTTACCAATCGTGGAGCGGCGCAATCACTCTTATCGTGTGGTCTATTACGAGCCAGCAGGAACCGATGCGACGATTTATGATCCTAGACCAGATTTTAAATTTACCAACGACACCGGATCAAATATTTTAATTGTTACTAAGGTCGTGGGAACAGATTTACGTTTTGAGTTTTGGGGCAAGAAGGACGAACGGATTATTGAGTATAGTAAACCAAGAATTTTTAACATCACAAAACCCGGCCCAACTAAACTAATAGAAACGACAGAATTAAAACCGGGAGAAAAGAAATGTATTGAAAGACCACACAACGGCGCTGATGCCGAATTTGATTATAAAGTTGTTTATGTAACGGGCGAAATCAAACAACAAACATTTAAGAGTCATTATATTCCTTGGCCAGAGGTTTGCTTGATTGGTGTGGAAAAAAAGGAAGCAATCAGTAGTGAAGGGAATAATGACGGTAATTTAATAAACACCCCGATCATTAATGGGCAATAAAAAACAACCAACTAACTGCAGACAAGAAAATCAGAGATGGAAGAAAATCAGTTACGAGAACCGAATTTAATCCAACTTTGATCCCCATGCTTGTCGTGCCTGCAGTTAGTTGGCTGTATTTCCCTTTTAAAAATGCTTTAAGTTTTATTTTTGTAAGCATTTTTGACTACTTTTTATTTAATAAAGTAGCTTATCATACTATACAAACTATGTCAAGGGTGATTGGTAATGTGCACACACATATTGCACTTTCTAGTAAACTAGGGCTATATGTCAAAAACTATGCCAAAATCAACACAAGAAGAAAAAT
>PFPO01000090.1 GCA_002793075.1 Candidatus Komeilibacteria bacterium CG_4_10_14_0_2_um_filter_37_10 | reverse complement strand
ACGTGTAGTGTTTTCCACCGGAGGTTAGTGGAACCTAAGTCGTAAGTATTATCTGCTGAAGGTAGGATATTGCCTGTTGTTGATAAGTTAGCGGTAGTTAGCGTCCCCGTTACTTCCAAATCATCATCAACGTAAACTTTACCAGTACCACTGCCAGATAATGTTAAATTGGAGTTGGTGCCACCAGCGCCAGCAATAATAGATAGCGGGGCATTGGAAGAAATAGTACTGGCGGTAGGATTGGTAAAGACTAAATCATAAGCCATGATAGTATCCCCGGAACTATTGAAACTGGTGGGAACCTCAAAGCTGGCGCCGGTGGGGCTAAGGGTAAACAAATTATTGCTTGAGCTATCTTTAATTTCCATAATGTTGCTGGTCTGCGTGGAGTATCCTTGCAACAAGAACTGAACAGCATCAGCCGTACCAACAACATTGAGTTTGGCCGATGGTGTTACCACACCAATTCCCACATTACCAGAACTTTGTGCTAAAATAACATTAACGGCGGGGTTTATTCTGATATCACCAACGCTAGAAGTAATATAGCCATTGGAGCTACCATGACCAAATCCGATGTAGCCACCACCCGATGAATAACCAACACGCATTTGCGGATTCATTGAGGTAGAGAAAACGTCTAACAAGCTATTTGGACTCGTCGTCCCGATGCCGACGTTGCCTGTGCTTAAAAACGACATTACATCATTTCCAAGAGTTGTGCTCCATATTCCCATTTGGTTAACATTACCTTTTACATAAAATTGCCAAGATTGAGAATTAGCATTTAACTCTAATGATGATTGGTCAGAAACCAATGTTCCAGTATTTGTAATTTTTAATCTATTAGTTCCAGACGTAGCTGATAATTCTAGTTTCGCCCCAGGCGCCGTTGTTCCGATGCCGACGTTGCCTACGTTTAAAACAGTCATTAAAGCATTCGTGCCTCCATCATAAAAAATAACATCTCCTCCTGTTCCGCCCTGATTATAGTTAAATCGCGTACTCCTCCCTAAGACTGGGTTAATTACTAAGCCGCCCTGCCAATCAGCATATACCTGGGCCTGTTTATCAACGCCACTTAACCGACTAATAAGATAAATTCCTGCGTTGGCGTTAGCAGCGGAAGATCTAATTATTATATATTCATTTCCGCTACTTCCAACCACATCTAACGGCGTTGCAGGAGCCGTCGTCCCGATGCCGACGTTGCCGGCGCTATTCCATATCCCAGATCCAGGAAAAAGAACATTTCCACCCGTAGGTTGTAATGCCAACGAAGCGTTATAACTTTCCTGAATTGAAGCACCACTGCCAGTACCTGGGGTAATTTTCAAATAATGACTCGGGTCGCTAGTAAAAGATAAGCGGATTTCTGGAGATGCACTTGTGACCTCCAACTTCGCCCCCGGTGCCGTCGTCCCGATGCCGACATTGCCGCTTGGTATAATCACATTTGCCCAGTTTGTACTACCACTACCACCACCAAGAGATAATGTAGTTATTGCAGTAGTGGGCGTACCGACTGACTGAGGGGATATATATCCATTAGCCCCATTTGCCTCCATAAAAATACTTCCAAAATTAACTCCGCTGTTTTGGTTTGTTAACGCCATTTTTGATAGAACAGAAGTACCATTTGGAGTTAATTGAAAACCAATACCTTTATTAGTGGTTTGTGCAACGAAATCTAATCTATCAATTGTCCCAGCAGACCCAGTTTGTAAATTCACAACATTAGTCCCTGTTCCAGAAACTCTTAATGCACCAGCAACTTCCAACTTCGCATTTGGTGCCGTCGTCCCGATGCCGACGTTGCCTGTTGATTGAATAGTCATTCTTGTTCCAACAGAACCCCATTCATATATCTGTAAATCTGAATTAACTCCATTTGTGACGGGTCTAAATGACCATCCTCTATTTGGATAAGCATGATTTTTTATTCCTAAGTATAGGGCATCAGTTCCAGCGTTAGTAAATATATTTGAAGTTCCATAAACAGTTTGATTACCATTCGCCCCAACAGTATATTGGTCTACTTGTAATTTTCCTCCTGGACTCGTCGTCCCAATTCCGACGTTGCCGCTCATAATTTCAATATC
>PFPO01000089.1:4993-23340 GCA_002793075.1 Candidatus Komeilibacteria bacterium CG_4_10_14_0_2_um_filter_37_10 | reverse complement strand
TTTTTGTGGAACATTTAGGCGATAAGAGTAGGGATGTGCAGATGAATTGGAGTCCGGCTGGAGAAATCGTCGGTACTTATCGTGAAGGCAAGGATTTTGAAAGACAAGAAGTTTTTCCTCTAAGTAAAAGTGGTAACAATCTCAAGTCACTAGTTGTAGAGGGGCGTAATTTTGAATATCAATGGGCACCCCAAGGCGACTATATTCTTTATAGTGTCTATAGTAGTAAATCAGAACAAAAGCCCATACTGTACTTAGCCAACATGGCCGGTGATCAAACTGGTATGTATAAAGTTAATTTAGGTTTGAATACCTGGTCGGATAAATGTGTTTTTACTAGTGACTCAACAAAAGTATATTGTGCGGTACCGACTAGCTTACCGAAGTTAGCTGGTATTTTCAGAGAATTAACTAATAATGTTAGCGATAATTTTTATGAAATTGATTTAAATTCTGGTTTTAAGACATTATTAAATACGGCAGCCAATGGGTCAATTAGGGCTACCAATATGTCTATTTCTACGGACGGAGATATTTTATATTTTGTTGATAGTAGTAGCGGCGAGTTAAAACAGATAAAATTGCGTTAGCATGATTTTGCGTATTAACCAAAAAATATTTCTTAGTTCATTATTAATTTTTATTTACGTCATTGTTGTAATACCGGTAGTAAAAGCCGTAGAGCCAATTAAATTTCAACCACAAATTACAGTTCCCAATTCGGACTTTAAAGCTGGTACAGCAATTACGGTTAATGGTAGTACACTGGGTGAATACATTGCGGCGATCTATAAATACGGAGTTAGTGTGGTTAGTGTCTTGGCGGTAGTGATGGTGATGCTCGGTGGTTGGCGGTGGATTTTTGCTGCTGGTAATGCTGGTGAAATAACAACAGCCAAGTCAATAATCGCTAGTGCTTTGATTGGTTTGGTTATTATGTCGGTATCTTATTTATTATTGAATATCATCAATCCGGCTTTAGTGAATTTGCCAGATTTAAACGCCGATAAGGTTGTAATTGAAGTTGGATGTCCCGGGGTGGTTAATAATTGCGACGCTATAAATAATTTAGCTCTGCCAAATATTGAGCAATATTCTAAATATTTGCAGATGAGCACTGATTCGGAGTCCAATAAAAAGTACTTTCAAAAAGATCAGTGTCAGCCAGCAATCTATTCCGACAAGTGTGGGCTTCCAAAGAATTTATGCTATTGGGGTCAGGAGGATTATACCACCCAGACCGTTGGCGCCGATGATCAATGTCGTTCTGTTATTGATAAATCTTGCGATACTGGCGGCAATACCGATCTTAAATGTAAGTTTGGCGATATTCAGCTTTACTGTGAGACATATTGGAATAACCGTTGTTCTCTTGGTAGTTATGGTTCACAATGCGATGATAATACGGAGTGCGCTACTGGTTTTTGTGATCTTGACGGATCAGTATCAGCGCAGGGTAGTCATACTTGCAGTGATTTAGGAGCGTTTGGTGGTAACGGTGGTGGTAGCTGTACCCAAGTGATTTCTGGCCCTTGTTCCGTGACTGATTTACAAAATGGTTGTTTTGGTACGATGAACAAAGAAGAGCAAGCTTCTGGTATTTGCGGCGTGGAAAGTGGTGGCAATCCTAGCGCTGAAAGCGGCAGCGATATTTGCGCAGAAGATGGTAAGCCGTTTTCTATTGGTTTATTTCAAACTAATTTGACTGTTCATACATTAAAAGATAGTAATAATCAGTTAGTTAATTGTCCGAGCGCTTTCAATCATGCCGCTCAGTGGGACGCTGGTGCCAAAAAGTATCATTGCCAAGTGGTGAATATCAATTTGTATAATCAATGTGTCACTTTGGCCAAAACCGCAGCGATTAATATCAATAAAGCGTGTACATTATTACAGGCCCGACCAGGATGGGCTGACTGGGGGTCATGTGGTGGTAGTTGGGGCTCAAACAGTAAGTGTTGTTATCAATAATATATGTCATTACCAAACAATCAAACAAAAATAGTTTTCTTTACCTTTGTCATTATACCAAGTATTATTTTAATCGGCATTATCGTTTACTTATTTTTCTTATCGCGTGACAATACTATTACTAATGAAGATATTGTCATACCACGCCAGGGTGATCGTTTATTATTAAATACTGAGCAAGGAGGAGTGGCGATTGATAATATTTATCAATTAGCCGGACCAGATTTACCACAGAAGGGAACTTTGTTTGCGGAAAATAAAAATTATTCTATGTCTTATTACCCTTTCGACCAAGGTTTTATTATTAACCTCCTGAATCCCAATTTGAATTTTGCGCGGCAAAGGGCAGAGGAGGATTTATTGAAATATTTAGGTATCAGCAAAGAAGAAGTGTGTCGTTTGAAAATAATGGTCAATACCACTTATAGTATTAGTAAGGAATACTCGGGTCGTAATTTGGGTTTGAGTTTTTGTCCCAATAGTCAAACTATTCAATAGTATAATTTTATGATTAAGAAAATAACAGCTAAACAAGTAATAGTAACGGTAGCTTTAATTGCTGTTTGTTTTATTTTGTTACCTCACGGATCAGCGCAAGCGTTAGCAGCAAAGGAAAGAATACAATTTGTCCCGCAAATTACGATACCCAATAGTTCTTTTACTGCGGGAAAAGAGATTAGTGTCGCCAGTGATACTTTACCGAATTATATTAACGCTATTTATAAATATGGTATTTCGGTTACCGCTGTTTTAGCAGTAGTAATGCTAATGCTCGGTGGCTTTCGGTGGATTTTTGCTGGTGGTGATAGCGGTGCTATTGGTAGTGCTAAGAATACGATTAAAGGTGCGCTGATTGGCCTGGTTTTGGTCCTGGTGGCTGTTTTGATGCTCAATACCATCAATCCCGAACTGACCGATATTGAGCTTAATAAACCACCAACGCCAGATATAAATTTAAGTTGCCCGGGCGTTGTTACTAGTTGTAATGATATTAATAAATTAAATCCACCAAACGACTCAGAAAGAGAAAGATATAAAAAGAAATATGGAGATGCTTGGTGGAAAGGTTATCAAATGGAGATGTGTAATAAATATATATATGTCGACAAGTGTCAGACGCTACCCTACGCTTTGTGTTATTGGGGCACGGAAATTGATGCTAGTACGCCATGGCGTTATATGATGGAAAATAATAAAAAGGAATTAGTTATTGATCCTGACGTTTATTGTCGTTCTATTATAAATAAACCTTGTAGCGTTGGTGGTAACAAAGATCCACAATGTAATATAAAATTTGCTGATTTTGATCCAGCGAAAACTGGCACTACTCAGTTTGATGGTAGTTTTAATATGCAAACTAAGCAACTTTATTGTAATACCGATGGTTCTAGTAGGTGTTCTTTGGGTGCTTTAGGATCTAAATGCGACAACTCCGCTCAGTGCGGTTACATTGAGGCGACTAAGGATACACCCAAGATTAAGTTAGTTTGTCAGACTTGCGATGAACCAAATAGATGCGTTAAACCATTAAGAAAAGGTGATGTTTGTGGTTCTAACGAGGAGTGTCAAGCGTCAATCAGTACTGATTGTGACAATTTAACCGCTATGACTTGTGGTAAGTGTAAATAGTATGAGTAAAAGTATAACAGTTTTTTCCTGTAGTAAGTGCGGCGCTCAGTATCCGAAATGGACTGGGCGTTGTTTAGAGTGTGGTAGTTGGGGTACGATTAGTGAGGAGACGTCGGTGGCGCCAACTAAATTGAGAAAGAACCAGAGCTCTGGTAGTGTTGCGGATATTGTAAATTTGCAAAATATTCCGGTCAACCAAGAACTACGCTGGAAAACAAAATATGCTGAATTCAATCGTGTTGTTGGTGATGGTTTGGCACCTGGCAGTTGTTTATTATTGGGTGGTGATCCTGGTATTGGCAAATCAACATTGGCTTTGCAAATTGCTGCCAGTATTGAGGATTCCCTATATTTTGCCGGCGAAGAATCCACTGAACAAATTGCTAGTCGTTGGCAGCGATTGAAGATTAAGCCAGTCAGTTTGTCCAATGAAAGTAATGTGGCTAATATTATCGCTACGATCAATAAACATCGACCCAAGCTAGCTATTATCGATTCTATTCAAACAACATATTGTTCCGAAGTTGATGGTGAGCCAGGTAATATTAATCAGCTCAAAGCCTGTACGGCACAACTGATGACTGCTGCTAAAGAAACCAAAACGGCAATAATTATTATTGGCCACGTGACTAAAGATGGTCAAATGGCTGGCCCGAAAACCATTGAGCATTTAGTAGATGCCGTGCTTTATTTTGAGGGCGATAAGCATCAGCAATATCGTATTTTACGAGCGATGAAGAATCGGTTTGGTCAAACCGGTGAAATAGGTGTTTGGGAGATGAGTAATGGGGGGTTAGTAGAAGTATTAAATCCCGCCGCCATTTTTATTGGTTCTGATCAGCTCAGCAGTGGCTCAGTTATTACCGCTGCGGTTGAGGGATCACGAATTTTTTTAGTAGAGATTCAAGCCTTGGTTAATAAGACTTCTTTTGGTTATCCCCGGCGACTGGGATCGGGTTTTTCCAATCAAAGATTGGAAGTTATTTTAGCAGTTTTGGCAAAGAAAATGAAATTATCTTTAGCTAATTACGACCTCTATGTAAATGTTACTGGTGGTTTTGTTTTGAAAGAGCCAGCAGCAGATTTGGCAGTAGCGACAGCTATCGTTTCAGCTTATTATGATCGCGTCTTACCTGATCGGGCAGTGGTTTTTGGTGAAATAGGATTAGATGGTCAAGTCCGGGTGGTGCTGAAAACAAAAGAAAGATTACAAACAGCGATTAAGCTTGGTTATCAAAACATTATTATGCCAACTCTGAAGATTAAACTCAAAGAACAAAAAATCAAATTTAGAGAACTAAATAGTATTAATGATTTAGCTCAATTATTTAAATAAAAAACCCCATTCTTTTTTTGAATGGGATTGTATTTTATAAGATTTTATCTTTTGCAGATAACGCAATGTTGAGTGTGCGGTACAGCTTTTAACCGGATAAAGGGTATGGGCTGATGACAGCTCTGGCAATGGTTATCATAAACACCTGTCTTTAGCTGTTCAATGACTTGAAACAGGCTTTTGGCTGTGTAATCCAGACTCGGAGAACGACTGGCTAGTAGATTATGCATCTCATTTTTGGTGCTCATATCTACATTACTGTCGTCATAGTGATTACTGCCATCTTCATGTTTCAAACTTTGGTTCAGTGATTGAATAATATCTCTTTTGCTTTGTAGAGCATCATTGCAAGCCTGGAATAGGATGCGCTGTTCTTCCAGCGAAAGAGAACATTGGGGATTGGGCGGGATACGTATCGTCGTCTCTTTGTGTAAATTCGTATTCATTGTTTTTCCTCATTGTTTAATAAATTGTGATCAAGCATTAAAAACAATGGATGCTAAGGTGGTATTTTTGAAAGATCAAATTTCACGAAACCTCCGTTTTATTTTAGATTGTGAAAAAAAGAACAGCTTTGTTATCGCAGTGAATAAATAATGGGTGACGAAACTTGCATTGTATGGAAACGTTACTTATTCCGCCACCCACTTTCACAACGAGGTTTTAACAGTTTAAGTTAATGAATGGATGTTGTCAAGACACTATTCTCGGTGGCTATTGTATTGATCCAAATTTGCAGCTGTTATTTTTTCTTTCAGTCGCGGGTGGTTATTCAAATCAGGATCGCTAGTTAGTAGGTATTGTGTGGAGTCTTTAGCTTGTTTGATTAATAATGGGTTGGTTAGTGCAGACCAAAGTAGATAATCAAAATAACCAGATTGTTCAGTACCAAAGATATTACCAGCACCACGAAACTTCAGATCATATTCAGCTAATTTAAAGCCATCTTTGACGGTTGTCATAATTTTTAATCGATCTGTGGTTTGTTTGGTGGTGCTATTAGTAAAGAGTAAGCAATACGATTGCTGGTCACCGCGACCAACGCGACCGCGAAATTGATGCAATTGTGCTAAGCCAAAGCGATCAGCGTCTTCTACCATCATGATAGTAGCGTTCGGAATATCAATTCCAACTTCAATAATTGACGTTGCCACCAATAAATCAGTCTCCTGATTTTTGAATTTAGTCATAACCTGATTTTTTTCTTCACTAGATAATTTGCCGTGTAGTAAGCCAATACGCAAATGTGGGAAAACAGTTTTATCTAATCGTTCATATTCGGCGGTGGCTGATTTGACACCTAGTTTATCTGAAGGATCAATCAGCGGACACAGTACGAACACTTGGCGGCCGGCCGCTATTTGTTTATTGATGAAGTCATAGGCTTGAGCCCGTTTGCTAGCTGGTACCAAAGAAGTAATAATAGACAAGCGGCCGGCCGGCATTTTCTTTAATATTGAAAGATCGAGGTCACCATAAACTGTGAGGGCTAGTGTGCGGGGAATAGGCGTTGCAGTCATAGACAAGAAGTGTGGCAACCACCCATTTTGTTGATTTTTATTTTTTAAAGATTGGCGTTGTTGTACACCAAAACGATGTTGTTCGTCAACGACTATTAAACCCAAATTGGCAAAGGTAACACTTTTTTGCAAGATGGCATGCGTGCCAATAATTAAATGAACTTTGTTAGTTTTGATTTTTTTCAGCAATTCTGCATTACTGATCTTTTCTTCTTGTCCGTGGCAGATAAGTCGGTGCTCTTTTTGTGTTAATAAGCAGATGGTTATTTTTTGCTGATGTAAAAGAGTACTAATTGTTAAATAGTGTTGATGAGCTAAGATGCTTGTTGGCGTTAAAATTGCTGTTTGGTATTTATTGAGAGCAATATGATACGCTGCCAAAACTGCGACTACTGTTTTACCAGAACCAACATCACCATTAAGTAAACGATTCATGGGATATTTGTTTTGCGTATCACGAATAATTTCCCAGGCTGCTTTTTTTTGGTCAGCTGTTAGTGTGAAAGGAAGATCAGCGACGAATTTTTTTATTTTTTTCTGATCAAATGACATTATCGGAGCTGGTGTTTGTTCAATTTTTTTTCTTAACCATTGTTGATGAAGATTCAGCAAAAACAAATTATCAAAGCGTAATCTGGTCTGTGCCTCTTGGGCCTTTTTTTGATCGGTCGGAAAATGAATTTGTTCCAGCGCCTCAGCTAAGCTGATTAGTTTATTATTTTGTCGTATCTCTAGAGGCAGGTAGTCGGGAATTTGTTTAATAGTTGGTAATAATTGGTGGAGGATCGTGCGGAGGTGTTTAGTGGTTAATGTTTTAGTAATAGAGTAAATAGGTACTAGGCGGGCAGTATGGATCGTGCTGGCTTTAACTTTTTCAACGCTAGGATTATTTAATTGTCGTCCCAGCAGATCACCGCTAACCCTGCCGGATAAATATACTTCATCACCAGCTTTTAGATTTTTATTGAGATATGGCTGATTAAACCAAATTATTTTCAGCGTACCACTCTCATCATGTACCAGAGCTTCGGTGAGGGTGAGCCGGCGTCGCCAGGAACGACGACTATTAATCAGTTCAATTTTTACCTTAACGGTTACTATTTGATCAATTTGCAGGTCTGCTATTTTACTTAATTGGCTGAAATCATCATAGCGAAAAGGAAAGTGATAAATAAGTTTTTCCACCGTATCTAAACCCATTTTCTTCAACGTTCGCGCTGTTGTATCACCGACGCTGTATATATCTTCTAATTTAGAGGAGAGAGTTATCATAACATCATTTTAACAGAATAACAGTAAAATAAAAATAACTACCATAGTAGTTATTCATATTTTGTTGTGGTACGATTACTGGACTATGTTAGAGTTTTTTTAGTCCTTTAAGAATTATCCAGGCTATTGTGCCACCCAAAATAGCTGTGACTAATTGTGGCCAACTCATCATTTGCGATACCGCTGAAGCCAATTCTTGTCGTAAGAGTAATTTTGTAATCCAGCTAACACTGAGAGACAAAAAGGCAAATTTTAAAATTGCCCCGGTAAAAACGCCCAGCCAATAGCCTTTAATATTTGGTTGCCAGTCATAGCAGCGGTCAATACTTAAAATAAAGATGATGTTGCTAATCATAATGAAGGGTACTACTGGCGCCAGAACAGCGGGTAGTAGTCCGCCGGAAAGAGCCATTAAGCTAGGAATGAGTGCTACCACCAAAGCGCTTCTGATACCTACTAAAAATAGTAGCAAGATAAATATCGCATTAATAATAGGACCAGTTACTAATTGTAGATGTAAAACAAATGGTAAAATTGTCGCCACGCTAGCTAAGCCAATAAACTGTGATAAAGTTTGAGTATTAGTTTTTTCTAAAGCTTGTTCTTGAATATTATTGAGCATGTATTTTGTATAATATTTATGAAATATATTCTGTCAATATTATACCATTGAGTAAAAAATAATACTAAAAAACAACTTGTTTTAAAATTGTATTTCTATTCACCATCAAGGTATCAAAAGTAGACTCGTCCGACCTGTTGTTGTTTTAAGTAAGAAGTCTTTCTAGATTCTGGTTTGATTGAGTTGTGTTTGTTGGATCATAAAGAAATGTTTGCCAACCAAACTTTTTAGCAGCTGCTACATGTTTCGCGCCATTCTCCACAAAAAGAATTTCTGCTCCCTGAACGCCTGCCCTATTTTGGGCTAATTGAAATATCTCAATTTGAGGTTTGCGTACTTTTTCAATGCTGGAATCTATAATTGCATCCCAGTTAGTCTCTGGCATTAAGCCCGCCTGATATATTGCATCCAGCATATGGGGGTACATATTGGTCAATAGTCCTATTTTTTTGTTTCCCTTAAGATTTTTTATGATCGGCCAAATAGATTCATTCTTCTCAAATCGATGAACAAAATCGTGAAGGAATGAGTAGTCTTTTGGTATTTTTAAACCTAAACTTTCTCGAAGTAGGGGAACTAATGTCTCAACATCTCTCCCAACACAAATACCAAGTTCGTATTTATCAAAAATTTCATTGAAGTCTTTTGTCTGATCTGGTTTTATGCCCAGCCCAGATTTTAACTCTTCCCATTTATTGGTTCTACTAAAGTCTTGGATAACGACGCCACCAACATCAAAATAAACAAATTTAATCATAATTTTTGATATGTTTACACTTAATTATAAGCAGTGAGCTTACAAGAATATCAATTAGTAAATTGGTTACTGAATAAAAATAGGTAAGTGGATCATCCGACTTTTAATTTTGGTGGTGTACTTTCGAAAATATCCGAATTGATTTCACTGAAAATTGAGCGGGGCGGACGATTTCCCTCTTACACTTTTCAGCTTCCGCCGTCGCCAGAACTTTGGCGGACAAGTCGGACGGGCAGGCAATTTTTTTTGCTTTGCATTTCCGAATCTTGAGCGAAGGAGTGGTGGTAAATTTTTTTATCAGTTAGGAATTTATAGCCTGCTTAATTGTGACTTCTAGCTCGCTAGGAGTATCTGTCCCTATACGATAAGTTTTTCCGTTTTTCATAATTATTTCTACTGCGTCAAAACCAGAAACATTATATATCCACATCATCTTTGGCCATAACCATAACCTTATTCCCCAGCCATAATACCAATGATTTTTTACTTGCTTTGTTGATAATATTTCACCAAGCAGAAATTTTTTCCTAAAAATTCTATAGCCAAATTTAATTTGAAGACAGTTTTTATCAATCGACGCTGTCAGTGTGGTAAATGACTCAAGAGTAAACAAAATTAATACCATTACAGCAGTAATGAGTAAATTTGTGCCCGAGTCGACAGACGGTGGCTCTGCTCTGGCAGTAATTTGAATCCATGTAAAAAGTACCAGCACGGCCAGCGTGACAACCAGCATCAGATAACTAATTTGAGTGTGTTTGTATGTGGTCATAAATTTATTTTATCAAATCTTGCGCTGGCATGACTGAAGCCTTAATTTTAACTTTCATAGGCATTGGGGGTCTGTGTGATAAAAAATTTTCTTGGCGGAGTACTGTGGTTAAGTACCACCATATAGCAACATTATAAGGCTTTTTTGGACGATTAGCCAGAGGCCAATTTAAGTACGTGGGTCGGGGTCTAGGATTCAAGAATGGGACAAATGGGATGGTATCAGGGCAAGCATAAACCGTTAATTACTCAGGAACTATTTGAGAAAGCAAAGACCCAATTAAAAAGAGATAATATAGTTAGGGAGAATAAAGAGTTCGCTTTCACTAAGCTAATTACTTGTGGGTGTTGCGGATCAGGAATATCGGCGGAAGATAAATATAAACAACTTAAAGACGGAACAACGGCTCATTATATTTATTATGGGTGCTCAAGGGCCAGAGACAGATTCTGCAAGAATAAATATATTAGAGAAGAAGAATTAATATTTGAACTTCTAAAAATAATAGATAAGGTTGATATGAATGAGCTAGGAATATTAACTAGAATGGAAATGGAGGTCGAGCGATTAAATAAATTCCAAAATATGGTACTAGGCGAAAAACAACCTCACAAAAAACATAAACCCGCAGTTGATATGCGGGTTTATGCTAGATACGTATTAAAAGAAGGCAGTTCTATTGAGAAACGAGAGTTACTGGCTAATTTAAGGAGCAAGATTGTGTTAAGAGATAAAAAATTAACACTTGTTGAAAATAAAAGTTAATTACAATGGCTACACTTGAGCTTGAGATTCTTAGCTTCACTCTCTGAAACTATCTGTAGGGTAGTGTGGTTTATATGATAATCTTTTTCCAAGAAAGATTGAATATTGACTATCAACTCCATTCGTTCAACAGGATTTAACTCAATAGTTTTTAAATGAGAACTTAATAATTTATTTTCACTTCCAGTCTGCCAAATATGTAGATCATTTACTTCGACCACCCCAGGAATTGCTAATAATTCAGATTTAACTTTAGCAAAATCAATATCCTTAGGAACAGAATCCATCAACATATCAATGGCATCAAATAGAATATTAAATATTTCTTTGAGTAAGAGAATAGATATTACAATAGAAACTAAAGAATCAAGCCAACTCCAGCCAGTAAAATAAATTACCGCCGCACTTATAACTACTCCAAAAGAAAAAAGAGCATCTTGTAGAGAATGGAGCCAAGCACTTTTTAAATTTAAATTTTTATCAGCCCCTTTTTTCAATAAGTAGGTAGCTAACCCATTACCAAAAAGTGCAACACTAGCCACAATCATCATTGTTATTCCTGATACTGGTTCTGGGTTAAAAATACGAATAATTGCTTCTATTAAAATAAACCCTACAATAGCAAAAAGTACTCCTCCATTTACAAAAGCGATAAGTACCTCGGCTCGCTTATAACCATAGGTTTTTCTATTAGTCTGAGGCTTTTTCATTAACTTTTCACCCCAAAGACTCAATATCATAGAACCAACATCTGTGACATTGTGTAAAGCATCAGCAATTAGGGCAAAGCTTCGAGATATCAAACCAAATATAATTTCAAAAATTACAATAACTATATTAATACCAATTGACCAAACAAGATTTTTTAATGATGTCTCGTGACTGTGATTATGTTCTGACATTTAAGCGTTTATAATAAATTGAATTAAATATTGGGTGTAATACAAGCCAGTTATAATAAATATTATTGCCACTCCATATCTTAACCATTTTTCAACTTTCTGCACCGATTGAAAGGCTCGACTAACAGTTTTCATGCTATACGCGATTAGAAATGAAAAGATAATTACTGGCAATCCTGTGCCTAAAGCGAAAAATAGATGGTAAGAGTAATCCACTGGCTGATCTAAGTATCAATGGAATTAGGACGCCAAAAAATAAGACTCCACTATAAGGACAAAAAGCAAAAGCAAATAATATGCCTAGAGCCAATGATCCAAAGTAACCTTTAGCTGATAACCAGAGTTTAATTTTTTCAGTTTTACCGCTAGTTTTTAAGTTGATTTTAATAACATCAAACATTATCAATCCGATAATTATTAAAACTGGGCCAAGAACTTTATCACCCCAACCTTGGAAAATACTAGAAATTTTAAAAGACGATAGACCGAAATAAATTAAAGTAGCCAGTAAAGTATAACTAATACCACGTCCTAGTGTATAGAAAAGACCAGATAAAATAGTGTGCTTCGGGGTTTTAATATCTTTAGATATAAAAGTGACGGCTGTTATATTGGTTGCTAAGGGACAAGGACTAATTGAAGTTAAAATACCCAAAAGAAAAGCCGTTAGCATTGGCAAATTATAGTTGTCAATTAAGCTATTTATTAAATCCATATTATTTACCTAAAAGGGCATCAATCTTATTTTTTAAATAGCTTTTATATTGAGTGGGATTTGATGTTAAACGCCAAACGGCGGTGTCTTCAGTTATATGATCTTGCCCATCATAAATAGCATTAATCTTTAAAGATGATCCACTGGCCTGAAATTTGGTAGCTAACTCTTTATTTTCTGGCAAATCAATATTTATTTCCCGAACTTCTATTTTACCATCACGTAGCTCTGGTTGATAATATTCTTCAACTACCTCGCCAGACAATTTACCAATCGCAATACAGGTTGCACAACGCTGTGTAGCATGAAAAGTGAACACCTGAACCTTATCAGCTTTTAATATGTTTTCACTAGCCTTAACTTCATTTGTTTGGGTTGTATTTTCAGTATTTTTTGTACCACATCCGGCAAAAATAAATACACTTAAAATTAGTAAAGGAAGAATTAGAACTTTTTTGTTCATAATTTTATTTTAAAATTAAATTAAATAGATACCCAGTTATAATAATACCGACCCCAACCACTGAGGCAAAAATAACAATCAATTTATTTTTTATGACCTTTTTTAAAATCATAAATTCTGGTAAAGACAGAGCGGTCACCGCCATCATAAAAGCTAAAGTGGTGCCGATTGCCACCCCTTTTTCAGTTAAAGCACTAACTAGAGGAATAACTCCAGCGGCATTTGAATAAAGTGGAATACCAATTAAAGTAGCTAGTGGAACAGCATACCACTTATCTGCTCCGGCGTATTGAGCTAGGAAGTCAGCAGGCACATAACCATGAATCCAGGCTCCTAGACCAACACCGACTAAAATATAAGGCCAAACTTTTTTAAATATATCTATTGCATAGTTTAAAGCGTAAGTCATTCTTTCTTTCTGACTCATTTTAATTTCCAAAATTGTATTATCCTTTATTTTATTTTTCCAAACAAAATCAGCAACTAAGTGTTCCACTTTCATGCGGTCAATAAATAATCCCGAAACAATAGCAATAATTAAACCGCTTAAAATATATAGTAAAGATATTTTCCAACCAAATAAACCAAAAAGTAAAACAAGAGCCACTTCATTGATCATTGGAGAGGCTATTAAAAAAGAAAAAGTAACACCCAGAGGAACGCCAACTTCCACAAAACCTAAAAATAAAGGCACGGCCGAGCAAGAACAAAAAGGTGTAATAATACCGAGTAAGGAAGCTAGAATATGGCCAGTTAATTTATTCTTCTTTGCTAAAAACAAACGGACTTTTTCCGGTGGTAGATAAGTACGTACAAAAGACACGATAAAAATAATTACAAAGAGTAAAATAAATATCTTAAGCGTATCGAAAATAAAGAAATTAACGGCTGTAGCCAATAGTGTTTCGGGAGCAATATTAAAAACTAAATAAGTTAGCCAGTCGGCTAAAAGTTGCAAGGGATAAAACATATTAATTAGCACTTACCTCCGCAAGAACAACTACTCATAGATTCTTCTATTTTTGGTTGGTTGTTTAAGGTAAGTAGTTCTTTGATTTTTTCTAAATTAAGCAACTGACCGACTAAAGCGACCTTGCCGTTAACAGTTAAAACAGGGGATGACATAACACCTAATTCAATTATCTTTTGAATATCGGTTATATATTCTACTTCTGTCTTCAAATCTAGTTCAGTAACCGCTTTTTGCGTTAATTCAAATAGTTTTTTACAAGTCGGACAACCTGAACCTAAAACTTGGATTGAGGTAATTTGATTATTCATAGTTTTTTAAGAAATTAGTTAATGATAAGTTATATTTTTTAAATATTATTGGATTTATAGAATAGTAATTTTTCTTCCACTCTTGTCTGATTGTTAGTAAACCAAAATCTAGCATAACTTTTAGATGGCTAGAAACCAAATTCTGAGCCAAATCTAGATTAGGGTATATTTCACAAACACAACGTTCCCCGTCTTTTAACAGGCATAAAATCCTTAAGCGATTATCGTCACCGATGATCCTTAAAAACTTAGCGAGATTCGCGAACTCTTCTGTAAGTTTTTTATTGGCACAACATTTTGCTTTCATATAGTTATATAATCAATATATATTGATATGATACACCAGACGATACAGTTCGTCAATAAAACTATATTTGAGTTCGCTGTCCCACGTACCTCGATGTAAGTGGGATTTTAGAACCTACCAAAAAGCCCCGTAAATACGAGGCTCATGGGTCTATCCGATACCAAATTGTCTTGGCGGAGAGGGTGGGATTCGAACCCACGGTACCCGTGAAGGTACGACAGTTTTCAAGACTGTTCCATTAGACCACTCTGGCACCTCTCCATTATTAATTTTCTACCAACACCAGATTTTAAAAATAATTCACGTTTTCTGGCGTCGGTATACGTATTATACTTTTCAAATATTATTAAAGTCCATGGGGCATAAAATTTAGTAGATCTGACTTTTTTGGCATTATGATTCATTAATCGTTCTTGTGGTGAATTTTTATGACTAGATCCAATATACAATCTATTTGTTTTAATACTTTTTATAATATATACACAGGGCATATTTTTCTGTCGTTATTAGTTGAATTGACCCCGTGAAAGTTTTTCCGCCGGAGGCGGACCCGCCTCTGGCGGGCAAGACTGTTCCATTAGACCACTCTGGCACCTCTCCATTATTTATCTATTAACTTTTTAAATGCTTCCCCACCTTTATATTTTTTTATTTGCCCCTCTCTTTTATAAGCCTCGTATTTAGAATCGTAGTTTTCGGAATAGATCAATTCATAATCAGGAATCTTGATTTAACTATACGTCAGTTAAGGAAGCTTTATAAGTAAAACCCGGTCCACTTTAATATTTCCGACTTTGCTAAGAAAATTTATTGATTTGCGAGTCCGTTGTGTTCGTGTGCCGCACGTCGAAATAGCAACGCTGATCCGATAAACAGCACGGCGAAAATGGAGTTGAAAACGAACACGCCGATAACGCCTGCATTGCCCCAGCTGACTTCTGGCGAGATAATCAGTGTAACCACAGGGATCAACGCTTGGACAAGTGCCGTCGCAAACAAGGCGCATGCCATTCCGCGCGGTTTGAAGCGTGAAATAAGGGAGCCGATTAGTAGGACAGCAGGTACTGCCCAGTACATCAAGTTGACGGGTTGGTTCTCGCTCCCGATAATGCCAACGGCGCCGCTGACCCAGCCGAGAAGGAGCACCACCGCAAGTCCAACGCCAAAAGCGATGCGATACGTTTTGGTGCGCGTCTTCAGCCATTGCCACAGTTCGTAGAAACCACCAGCGATCAACAGTATGATGCTATAAGCAACGACTTCACCCCACTGCACTTCATTGGTGAACTGTATAGCCGCCGTAAGAGTGATCATTAATATAAGCACTACGACAACAGCCCACACGATTAACCTTTTTGTAATGTTTTGCATAATAATAAATATTATGTTCTCTCTAATAATTCTCGCGAGTATCTTATACCCTACCTAAAGTTCAATTTCGCTGAATGTAAAACTTGGCGGAGAGGGAGGGATTCGAACCCTCGGTACGTCCATAAAGACGTACGACGGTTTAGCAAACCGTTGCCTTCAGCCGCTCGGCCACCTCTCCATTATTTACTTATTATTTTTTTAAAATATATACATAAAACATAAACCCGTATATAAATCGTCAGCCACCCACCGCTTTGCTGGATCGGCCACCTCTCCATATTTATATTATATTCCTTTTTTTGTAATAAGAACTTTAATTAGTTATTAATAAGGTAATAACTCTGTGCAGTATAATGTTTTTTTGGGGTATTGTCAATTATCTTATATAATACTATAATTCACTTATCTATGAGTGATGATCAAGATCAAAATCAACAGGAAGAACCAGTCTACGACGATCGTGGCGAGGCATACTTTGCTTGGTCCATTCCTGAATATAAAAAATATCAACGCAGTATCTCCTGGTACGTTATTGCTATTGTAGTTATGATAGCCTTGATAACTTATTCAATATATACAGCAAATTTATTATTTGGCTTAATTATTATTTTAGCTTCGTTGACCTATTTTTATCATGATCGTAACGAACCGATAAAATTACAATTCGCGGTTACTGATAAGGGTTTTATGATCGGTAGTCACTTTCACAGTTTTCGTGATGTAACCAACTTCTATATTATTTATCGGCCACCCCAAGTAACAAATTTGTTTGTGGAATTTAGTAGTTTAACCAAGCCACGTTTAAGTATTCCTTTGACTGAACAAAATCCAGTGGAATTAAGAAACTTTTTAAAACAATTTCTCGTTGAGGATTTAGAAAAAGAAGATGAACCATTGTCCGAAACTTTAGGCAACTTATTAAAGATGTAAAAAAGGTTAGAGATTGACACTTGATAATGATTATTGTAAACTTCCACTGGTTATTGAGGAAGTTTTATTTATTTAGGCGCCCATAGCTCAGTTGGATAGAGCGCAAGCTTGCGGAGCTTGAGGTCAGAGGTTCGAGCCCTCTTGGGCGTACCATGTTTTTATAAACTGCTTTGGCAGTTTTTTTATTACGCATTTATTTGGAAAAAATAGACTTTTTGACATTAGTTATTAACCTTGTTATCTTTTTATAATACAGCTCTTTAATAAAAATAGGAAAATAATATGGATTTACAAGAATTAAAAAGATTAGCAGATGATCCAATTTGGGATCAAGGAAGTACGAGTAATATTTATTCATTCCCCTTACCGAATGATAGAAATTATATTAAGTTAGCTAAGCATTTAAGAATGGGTATACCCAAAGATCAATTGTTTTGTCTTGGTTTTTATTTAGCTACCAAAAGCCCGAGTTCACATGTTGGACCTTTTAAATGGGCAATTGATTTTCTTGTACCGGATGGTACAGAAATTTTAGCTGCCTACGATGGACAGATTATTGAAGCAATAGATCATTTTAATGAATGGGGAACGACCGAGGATTTTCGCGATAAGTTAAATTATTTGACTATTCGACATCATCAAGGAGAATATTCCCAATATTGTCATCTGGGGTTAAACTCTTTTCAAAATACCGGCCTTAAGGTAGGAGACTATGTTACGCGAGGACAAGCCATAGGACGCGTTGGTAAAACCGGATGGACCGATCAGGATCATTTGCACTTTATTGTTTTTAAAGTCGGACGCATTCCTGGTAACCCATACGATTTTTACAGTTTATCTATCCAATTCACCAAGAATAAATACTGATTTTAAAAGTCAGTATTTTTTTATCATATTTGTTAATAATTTACTCTTGACAATTAATTAACTTTCTTGTATGCTGTGATTGTCATTTTAACAGTGAGAGTTTTCTTATTATTTTAAATAATTATGAAAAAAGTCGCCTCATTTGTGAAAAAGACATTATCATTGTTTATTTTGTAGATAATGGCTAATAAACTATTTGTAGGCAGTTTGTCCTATAATACCAAAGAGGAATCTTTGCAAGAATTGTTTACCGAAGCTGGCGCAGTTCAATCAGTTGCAATTATAGTTGACAAACAAACTGGCCGATCAAAAGGTTTTGGTTTCGTGGAAATGAGCAGCGACTCAGAAGCTGCCCAAGCCATCGAATTGTTAAATGGTCGCGAATTGGACGGTCGTAAAATAACCGTTAATGAAGCAAGACCTATGACCGACAGACCAAAAAGACAAGGCTTTGGTGGTGGCAGTAGCAATCATCAGAAGCGTTGGTAATAACCAGTCAGCTTACAATCCGGCCCAGTACCATTTGGTATTGGGCTGGATTTTTTTTACCAAGAGTGTAAAATTAATAATGATGAAAGAAGTAATTATGGATCAATGAATACGGCCAAACAAAAAATTAGTGATTTATTGGCTTTAGCGGATATTAAAATCAATGGCTCACAACCATGGGATTTGATCGTGCACAATGAAAATTTTTATCAACGCGTTTTAGCTCAAGGAGCGTTGGGTTTGGGCGAGAGTTATATGGATGGTTGGTGGGATTGTCAGCAATTAGACGTCATGATCACTAAGATTATCCAGGCCAACATCCATAAAAAAATATTCAGCTGGAATTTATTCGGAGATTTTTTATTAGCGAAAATTCGT
>PFPO01000089.1:0-4974 GCA_002793075.1 Candidatus Komeilibacteria bacterium CG_4_10_14_0_2_um_filter_37_10 | reverse complement strand
GAGCTTATCAAGTTGCTCAAGAGCATTATGATTTAGGCAATGAACTCTATCAAGCGATGCTGGATTCGGAGATGAGTTATAGTTGTGCTTATTGGCAGCAAGCGGCTAATTTGGATCAAGCACAATCAGCTAAATTAGCCTTATGCTGTGATAAATTGCAGCTTAAGCCCGGTGCTAGAGTATTAGATATTGGTTGTGGTTGGGGTGCTTTTGCTCGTTATGCAGCAAGCAAATACCATGTTCAAGTTGATGGCATCACAGTTTCCCAAGAACAAGTTAAATACAATCAAGAAAGAAATAAAGGCCTATCCATTGACATTAAGTTGCAGGACTACCGATTATTAACTAAGGAATATGATGCGATTATATCCATTGGTATGTTTGAACATGTTGGTTATAAAAATTATCAAGAATTCATGCAAATAGTCTATCGTTGTTTACGGGAAGGTGGTTTGTTTCTATTACATACCATTGGTGGTAATACCTCGGTTTATTCCAATGATTCTTGGACCGGTAAATATATTTTTCCTAACGGTATGTTGCCGTCACCAACACAAATCAGTAAGAGTATCAGTGGTCTTTTTGTCTTAGAGGATTGGCATAACTTTGGCGCTGATTATGACAAAACCTTGATGGCCTGGTATCAAAACTTTCAATTGCATTGGCCGCAAATAAAACAGTTATATAATGAACGGTTTTATCGAATGTGGAACTATTATTTATTGAGTTGCGCTGGTTCGTTTCGCGCTCGCAAAAATCAATTATGGCAAATTGTTTTAGCAAAGGGTGGGGTGAGTGGGGGATATCAATCAATACGATAAGTATTACTATTATCCTAGGCTAATAGTAATATTTTTGTTACAATACAGTTATGAATATTGATTTAGCTAGTTTAGAAGTGCGGCCAGATTTTGTTTGGTTGGTGGTAATTATTTTGAGTATCATTAATTTATATAGTCTCTGGTTAATGTATCAAGATAAGAGTAGGTCTTATGATGTTTTTAGTGAACGCACGCCAGAAGGGAAATTATTCTTTTGGGCTTCCTTATTTGGGGCTTTGGGAATTTGGTTGGGGATGTTTCTTTTTCACCATAAAAAAAGAAAGTGGTATTTTTATTTCGGTATTCCATTAATTATGTTGGAAAATATTGCTTCCTTGTTAATTGTCGTTTGGTTGTTTAATTATTAGTTTTAATAAAAGAAATTGAAGATACAAAAAAAGGAAGTCCGCTGACGGTTACTTCCTTTTGAATTTTTTATTGATATTGATGATAGAGCCACAAAATCCACAAATAAACAATTATGGCTAGGCTATTAAATATTTCTAACGGCCAATTATTAATAATCATCGAATAAACTAGCCAGAAGACACTGGTTACGAAAAAAATAAGAATGTAATTTAGATCTACTGATCCTCGTGATTTTTCTTTCAGCATAGCCAATGGTTGTGTTATTAGTACCAGTAAACTAATCAGTAACAGAACAAGTAAAAATATATCTTTTTCTTGTAATATGATCATCATGGGTACGATGAGAGATGTAAGAAAAAAAATAATCTTTTTGATCAAACTCAGAGTTTGAAATTTATAAATACCAACAATAATCGGTATATATAGTAATCCCAGTAAACTATTAAAACACATAGCCAAACTATCTTTACTCCAGCCATAAAAGAAAAAAGAGAGAAAGTAGAAAAGCAATAAAAAAAATAGTTCTGGTGACAGCGAACGAGCTGATTTTTCCTGCCATATTTTTTTGCCTTGCTGTGTAATACCAACTCCCTGTAAAATAGTAAATATCATCGTCATTAACGCGGTGATTGTTATACTATTAAAACCAAAGTTTTGTATTTCTACAAAATTTTTCATTTCTAATCCTCATTTTAATGAACAAATAAATAATTAAGGTATATTATCATATTTTTTTATCGATGTCAATACTAATCGCAAGTTGACCATTGAAAATAAGCAATTAATAACCTATAATAAGCCTACTTTAATATTAAAAAATAATATGAGAACTAAAATAATAGCTACCATTGGCCCTAGTTGTGAGCAACCGGAGGAATTGAAGAAATTAATCACGCGCGGTTTAAACATTGCTCGCTTTAATTTTTCCCATTGTAGTGCGGAGAAATTTGTTGAGCAATCAAATCTAATTAGAAAGCTTAGTAAGAATAAAGTTAAAATTTTGCAAGATTTGCAAGGACCAAGAATTAGAGTTGGTAAGTTACCGGCCAACGGTGTGGAATTGACAGAAGGACAAGAAGTTATTTTTTCTACCAATCAGAAAGATACTAGTGATAATTGTATTCATATTAATGATCCTTATATTCATTTAGATTTAAATATTGGCGATCCAATCTATCTAGCAGATGGTCGGATAGAATTAATAGTTAGGCAGATTAAGGGTAAAAAAATCAACACTGAAGTTATTCGTGGTGGTCAGTTACTTAGTGGTAAGGGTGTTAATGCACCTCATACCAAATTAACAACCTCTGGCATGACCAGCAAAGATCAAAAAGATGTATTATTTGGTTTAAAGAATAAGGTTGACTATATCGCCCTATCTTTTGCTCAAGAAGCTAAGGACGTTATTAAATTAAGAAAGATAGTTGGTGATCGAGCTAAAATTATTGCCAAAATCGAAAACGCCATTAGTTTGCAACACGTGGAAGAGATTATTCATGCCGCGGATGGTATTATGATTGCTCGTGGGGATTTGGGCATTGAATTACCAATGGAAAAAATACCGTATATTCAGCGTCATTTATTACGTATTTGTATTTGGCATAACAAACCGGTAATTGTGGCTACCCAAATGTTAACCTCCATGATCAATCACCCGCATCCAACCAGAGCTGAGGTTTGTGATATCGCTTATGCGGTATTGGACGGCGCAGATGCTTTAATGTTGTCTGATGAAACAGCCATGGGTCAGTATCCTATTGAAGCACTAGCAACCTTGGTGAAAGTAGCACAACAAGCAGAAACTGATTTTTTTTACGGATTAAATAAGCTATAAAAATTTTTAATTAAAAAATACTGAGTTTAACCGGTATTTTTTGGTATTCTTTTCTGACAAAAAAGGTAATTATTGTTATAATGATAGCATGTTTAGAGATAATATTTGGTCAAAATCATTAAGTGTTAGTCAGCCTACCGGAACCTCGGAGAGCAAGAACTCTATAGCTAACAAAACACGCGCAGAAAATATTCTCCATAAAGATCAGCAGCAGGAAACGTATGGTGAACGCAGTCGTGAAGATGAGTTAATCCTAGCTAAAAAAAGAGAGCATTATCAAGTACTTGGCACGCAACACCAAGAAGATTTATCATTTTCTTCCGAACAGCTTTATCTAACAAAATTACAAAACATTGCGGATAGTATAGTTACTGCTTTGCCCTTGCCAGTTGCCGCTAAAGTAAAAACGTATTTTGTTCGCGAATCAAGTATTAACGCTTATGTGTTTACTGATCGACAGCTAAAAGATTACCCATTAATAGCGGAGAAGAATTTAGAAATACCAATATTTATTAATACTGGTTTGGTTTATAATTTATCCGAACATTATCGGAAAAAAAGACAAAAATTAATTTCGCAAATATTAGAGGGAAGCAATTTGGATTTTCAACGACTATCTTTAGCTGATAGTGAAGATGATTTAGAAGTGTTACTGTTGGAGTTAGGAGTTGATCAAACCATAAATTTAACACAAAAAACAGAACTGTTTGCCATTTATGATAATGATCGCTATTTTTTAAGCGAAGACAAAATTGCCGCTGTTTTATCCCACGAGTTAACCCACCTCACTCAATCATTTCGCAAGAATTATCACAGTTCCCAGGAGATGGAGTATCGTGCGGATATTATGGGACAAAAGGTTTTAGATAAAGCTGGTTATGCGCCAGAGAGTATGGAAGAAACAATGATTTTTCTAGAGTACTTACAGGGCGAGGCGGGTTTTAATCCTTGCTCGTCGCACCCGTCAGCTCATTTACGACGCAAAGAGTGCCAGTTAGCTTATCATGATTTGCGTAATGTTGTCCGCCACTCTGGTCAGAAACAAAAAAGATTGCCAACCATGAACGAGCAGTTCCGAGACAACGAGGTATATCACTTTGATTATTTACGCGACCAAGTAACGAGAGCACATAATACGGAAGAAATAGCCAGTTTGTTGGAGCAAGTAAAGTCCGTTGATGATTTAGCAGCTGTTTTGCACCCATTACGTTTACGCGTAGATTATACTTTGGCCCGCAAAGAAGCGTTGCAGGATAAGAGTAGTCTGAATAATCTTTTACAGATGTTAATGCGTCAGCAGTATGATTTGAAAAATTTACGTAATAATTTACCATTACCATTATTAAGAGAGTCTTTAGCAGAATTTATCATTGAACGAAAAGAAAAGACTGATGACCAGATAATAGTTAATTTTTTGGAAAAACCAGGCGTTAGTCAGTTACTTTATGCTTATTATCAAGGAGAAAAAAGTAGCACAAATAAAAATGGTGGAAATATAGAGTTTAGTTTAGAGCAAATTTTTACTAACCAGCCAGAATTGATTAACGAGTTACAACAATTACTCCCACAACAATATAAACAAATAAAAAGATTTGTTAATTATTTTATTAACCATCAAACAACTCCGTGGCATAAAGATGGTAAGCAAATTTATACCTTATCTTATTTAGCAGAGTGGTCTCTAGATATCGATAAATCTTTAGCCAAATACCGTCAACCATCGCCAGCAGATAATTTGTTATTAGCTGATTTAATTACAGAATCTGGTATTAAACCAGCTAATTTATTACCACTGAGTTCCGATGAGTTAACTAATGGTTATTATAGTAAATTACAATCAAATTTGACTTATCTGAACGATGAAGGCAAGAGATATAAAGATTATATTCCTATCGGTGATGAAATATTAGCCGGTCCCAATATTCAGGAAGATGATATAAATTTTATTGC
>PFPO01000088.1:1611-9742 GCA_002793075.1 Candidatus Komeilibacteria bacterium CG_4_10_14_0_2_um_filter_37_10 | reverse complement strand
CCCGCTAATCTGGTCGCGAAATATACGTGATAATTTCAATAATTACACTCCTTGGGTTCAAGCTTGGTTATCACAACATGATGGTTGGGAGGTATACATACTATTTACTTTAATGTTTCTAATTATTATTAGTGGATTATTGATTACTCATGCTATTACTTTGATTAAAAAATATCGCTATTATTATCGACTATTTATTGTTATTTCATTTATCTTAACCTGGTCATTTATTTTTAAGATTAATTTCTATTTACCGATGGCTAAAGGACCAAGTAGATACTCAATCTTAATCTTAATACTTAGTTTAATATTTAGTTTATTAGTAGTCTTTTATCAAAAAATTGTCACTTTTAACTGGCGTTCCAATATTCTTACTGGTATTGCCGTTACTATTTTGTTACCAATTTGCTTTATTGCCACTGATCAGATAAGCGAATATGATTATACCTATATTTTTACACCAGCCTTAAAAATATTAAATAGCTATACTTTGGCTAATATTTACTTTCAATATGATCTACTACCATCACTGCTGGCAACAGCTTGGCTAAAATTAGGTCTAACTATTAATAATTTTCAAATTTTGGCTCAACTATCTTTCTACCTATTAATAACAAGCATCTTCCTCTTTACTAAAAGATTATTCTTCTATAAAGCTAATGCTTTTTTTCTATTTATCATTTTAATTATTATCAAAATTTACGGTCTCATGCACGATCCGATTGTAATCTTTCAGGTGACTCCCTGGCGATTAGACCTGTGGTTAATATTATTACTCTTAATTTACTGGAAGGGTATCCGTCATTGGTTGATTGGTCTAGCTTTAGCAATACTAATAATAATTAGTAAAAATTTTGGTATTATATATACTATCTGCTATTTTATTTTAATTACGACCGACTGCATTATTAACTTATGGCCAATCCAAAATATCCTTACTGATTGGCGAAACTATTTCAATAAATTACTAATCGTAATTAAGCAATACCTACCTAATGTGATAATAATTATTACTGGAATAATTATCAACTCCTTACTTTTTGGCTCGGTTAATATAGCAGCAGCAGCAGCTTATCGACGAATTGGTCTAGGTTTTATGCCCATTGCTCTTGATTCTTTTTATTGGTATTTACCTATTATCTTTAGCGTCTTAGCCATACTACTAATAAAAAATAGAGAAAAATTACCTAATAAATATTATATCGGTGGTTTATTTTTAATTATTTTCTCCATCGGTAATTCCATCTATTTTTTTGGTCGCAGTCATGAAAATAATATTATTAATATCGCTGCTGTTTTACTCACCACTTTTTTTCTGTTAATTGATTTAATATATTTTACTTGGAGTAAATCAAAATATAATCCCTCCTCTATTAGGAAAACTAATCTAATATTTGGCATCATTCTGATTACTCTGCTACTTCTACATTATGGTCAAAATATTTTGCTTAAATTAGACAAACAGTTGGTTAATATTAGAAAAGGACAAATCATTTAAAAAAATATTTTTACGGAGTCAACAATTTATCAATCGTATTTAACAGAAATAAAAAAAATTTCTAACAACAGCACAAAAATATACTTCTGTATCAGTCGCGATTTCTTTCTTTACTACTATGGCAATTATGATCCTATTGGCTATCAGCAGCCTTATATGACTTGGCTAAAAACAGCTGAATTACAGACATATCTTCAACAACTGCTAAATCAAGGTTATTATCTTGTTTTTGATCAGTCGCCAGATTATACCGCCATCTTACCTTTATTAAATTATAATCAAAAATCTAACTTTGAAGACATTGTCATTGTCTGGAAAAAATAACACTCTAAACTTATGATACAAAAAAAATGCTTATTTTGTCAGGGTCAAAATTTACCACAGTTGATTTATCAACAAAATTTTCGTACCGATCAAATTAATAAAGAAATATTTTCGGCGCGTCGTCAAACCGAACATTGGCACTATCAGCTCTGGCGCTGTCCTTGTTCTGATCTAGTATTCTCATCACCAATCTTTTCACCAGAGGAATTGTCTCATCTCTACCAAGATAGTGATCAAAATTATGATTGGCTTACTCCGTTTATTAATAAAAGTTATTTACAGTATCTAAATAATCTATTAATTACTAACCAACAATGGCACAGTGCTTTAGATATTGGCTGTGGGAATGGTTTTTTCTTATCAGCCTTAGCTTCATACGGTTTTACTGAACTTGCTGGTATTGAACCATCGCAGTCAGCAATAGCTAAAGCCGGGGAACTGGAAGATAAAATTTTTAATGGTTTTATTGAAGATTATCACACGGATAAAACCTTTGACCTAATCACATGCTTTCAAACACTTGATCATGTGTCAAATCCGCAAGAAGTAATAAACAAAACATTTAAATTGCTCAAACCAAATGGCCTCGGTTATTTTATTGTTCACAATGAGCGCGGATTATCACGCTGGTTATTTGGTGAAAAATCACCAATTTATGACGTTGAACATATCTATTTATTTAATAAAAAAAACTTAACTAGGATGATGACGGAGGCTGGTTTTCAGGTACTGAAAGTATTTTCCGTTAAAAACAACTATCCCCTTTCTTACTGGTTGAGTATGAGTCCACTACCCTTTAAAAAACAATTAATTAATTTTTTTACCAAATTTGGTTTGCTTAATAAATTAATTAATCTAAACGCTGGTAATGTTGGTATTTTTATCACTAAGTAATATATGAATTTTTGGTACAAATATAGATGGTCAATAATTCTAACAATCACGCTACTATTTTTTTTATCTCTCTTTTATTGGAATAGTTTGCCTATGCCAATGGAACGTGATGAGGGAGAATATGCTTATAATGCTTGGATTTTCCACAATCAATTAACGCCCTATGAACACAGTTTTTTACAAAAACCACCGCTGATTATCTATACTTATTGGCTAGCTCAACAAATTGGCGGTACTGCTATTTGGGCACCAAGATTACTTAGTATTTTATTCACGCTAGCAACAATTTATTTACTATTTTTAATAGCTAAAAAGCAATTCAGCACGAATATTGCCTGGCTAACAGCTTTAGCAACCATTCCCTTACTATCTTTACCACACTTGACTGCCTTGGCTGCTAATACGGAAAAGTTTATGCTCCTCCCGCTAAGTGGTGTATTATTTTTATATGTTTATTATCAAAGCAAAGAAAGAACATGGACTTATTTATTAGCCGGTGCACTGGGTGCTTTGGCTTTTCTTTATAAACCAATTTGTATTTTACCACTATTTTTTATTTATTTAGTTTGGTTAGGTCAAAACTATCGTTCTGACAAACAAATCAAACCACAATTAATTAACACCTTGTTTATTGCCAGTGGTTTTATACTAACTGTTTTTGTTGCTTTACTTCCCTTTCTTAGTAATAAAGTAGCTCTGCAGAATATGTGGGAACAGGTGATCGTATTTAACAGCAAGTATGCCGCTAGCATGAATCAGCTTTGGTGGGCGCCACTTAAGTATCTAAAAATATTTTGGCAGAATTGGTGGTTGCTAATAATAATTGCCACATTGGGTTTCTTCAGACCAGTCAAAGAATGGTGGTTTTATTTAGTTTTACTGATACTTAGTTGGCTAACTGTCTTTACCTCACCAATTGGTCATTACTACTTATTATTAATGCCTTTTCTCGTAATTTTATTTGCTGGATCTCTGCATTATTGGTTAGAAAAAAGTAAAAAAAGATTTAATATAAATGAGGATAACTATCGAGCTTTAACACTATTAAGCGTTTTTATTATAATTATTAGTTTAGTTCTGCCGATCAAAGAACAATTTACCAAAACACCAACCGAACTTTCACTATGGATTTATGGAGCGGATAAACCCTTTATTGAATCGTGGTCAGTAGCTGAGAAGGTCAAGGAACTGACGACTGATAAAGACAAAATATTTATAGCTGGATCAGAAACGCAAATTTATTTTTTCAGTCAACGCCAATCAGTTAGCCAATTTGATTATACTTATCCTTTTGTTATTGAAACACCATGGCAACTTAACTATCAGCAACAAGGTTTGGACGAGCTACAAAATAATAATCCCAAAGTTATAGTTTACAGCACGTTGCCTGATAGTGGCTTGTGGTCTGAGGGTAATCCGCGTCTATTCATCGATGGCTTAAACAAACTAATTCAAGAAAAGTATCAGCTCGTGGGTGGCTTTGTTCGTGATCAAAACTATGGCTCCTGGCAACAACCGCTAACTACTCAGGAGCAATTTAATAATAGTAGTCTTCTCCTTTTCCTTAAAAAATAGTAAAATCAAAAGATGCTTTGGCTAAAAATAAATAGTTTCATCCAAAATAAATTGCTTATTGGTTGGCGGCCATACTTAGTATTAGCGGTGATCATTCTCTTACTATACGCACCGAGTCTGAACTATGATTATCATTACTTAGATGACAATGTTTTGATTAAAGATAATTTTAGTCGACTAACAGATTTACGATATTTTTATAAATCATTTACCGAAGGGGCTTTTCATTCGCCGAATGGCTCAGAATTGTACTATCGACCACTGCTCAATATCTCTTTTGTCATTGATGCGCTGTGGCACGCAAATTCTTTGTTCTTTTTTCATCTAACTGACATTCTACTCCACATTCTCGTTAGCTGGCTTATTGCCTTAGCTTTAATAGAGTTTAAACTATCTCGTTTACAGTCTTTTCTTTGGGCTTTATTATTCGCTGTTCATCCGATTAATTTACAAGCTATTGCTTGGCTACCGGGTCGCAATGATCCTTTGGTGGCGATTGTGATTCTCGCGGCGCTGATTAATTTTTTACGAGCGATTAATCATAACCGAGCTAAAAACTTTTGGCTGTTTTGGTTTTTTTACTTACTCTCTTTATTTACTAAAGAAACAGCGATTGTCTTTCCAGCCTTGTGTTTACTATATTTATGGTTAATAAAAAAAGAAAAGTTATTTGGTCCCCTATCAATTAAGATTGGTCTGCTCTATGTAATTATTACTATTCCTTGGTGGCTATTACGCAGCTTGGTAATACCAGAACCAATCAGTTCCAGCTATGATATTGCAGCTTCCTTAACTGCTAATGTTTGGGGCATCATACCCTACCTAGGAAAAATCATTTGGCCTTTTAATCTATCGGTTTTTCCGGTATTAACCGATACGCCATTAATTTACGGAATTTTAACAATTGCTTTATTTATTGGTTTGTTTTGGTGGCAAAAGGACAAAAAAAATACTCGTCTAGTCCTCTGGGGATTGGCTTGGTTTTTACTTTTTTTATTACCAGCCTTGATCAGACCACTATCCTCTTTAGCTGATTTTTCTGAACACCGTGTTTATCTACCATTATTTGGCATTATTATTGCACTTTATAGCTTGCAATTAAAGTGGCCAATAAAATTGCAAAAACTGAGCTGGCTAACACCAGTGGTTTATACGACTGTCTTATTAATTTTAATAGTAGTTAATATTGCTCATGCGCCTGTTTACCAAAACAAAATTTCTTTTTGGTCTGATGCCGTTGATAATTCTCCTAATTCCTCTTTCAATCGAAACAATCTAGGCGCCATGTACTACCTGGACGGTCGCTATCAAGAGGCTGCTACCCAGTGGGAGAAAACATTACAGCTCAATCCTAATGAGCCATTAACCAGAAATAATCTGGGTTTACTCTATGCGCGTAGCGGACAATATGCGGAAGCGGAAAAAATGTATTTAGCGGAAAATGCTTTAAACCCCTACTATGACGATGCCTATTTTAATTTAGGACTACTCTATTATGCGCAAAAGAAAGTAGACTCAGCTGTCGCAGCTTGGCAAAAAACCATTGATGTTAATCCGGAAAATTGGGATGCCTATAATAACATTGCCTTTGTTTATTTAGACAATCAAAGAATCGCCGAGGCGCAAAGGTATATTGACTTACTAAAACAAAGAGGTGGGCCAATATTACCGATCTTGCAAGAAGCTATTGATAAAAACCGACAAAAATAATTAATAAAAAAATCACAAAGTGTTTTCAATCTTGCAAGGGGCGACAAATAATAAAAGTCCCATCAAGAATTATCTTGAAAGGACTTTTGATTAAATACATTGACTGATCTAATTAAGCACGAGGTTTTGCACCTTTGCTGGATCAAGCTTGCTTCCACCCTTGGGAAATATGATGCCAAGGCCCAATATCAGCATACTGAATTGGATCCGACCCTCACCAATATCATTCGGACTAATTTTGGCAGATGCTCCTGATGAAGTAATTGGCCAATTTTTCCACGTTCCATTGGTACTATCAAGCTTGGCAACCCAAGAACATCGCAAATTGACATAGCCGTCCTTAAGTTCTATTGACTCAATGCGACCGCGATATACTTCACCTTCCTCATGAGTTTCCAAGTCTCCACCAACAATATCATCTCTTCTAATAACGTCTTCCCATGTTATGGGGCTCATTACGTACTCCTTCTATTGGTTTTACCAGCCAAAATTAACTGGACATACCATTTAATCATACTCTCACACTTTTGTCTATAATGAATCCAAAAAACCATAAAAATGACTTTATCCACAATTTGCTGAACAAAAACTCTAGGTGTATATTGATATTATACCCATTTAAAAAAGTTCGTATAATTATCAATTGTCCCAAATAATTAATTTTTATGCAACCTACTTTTGCGGTAATAGTATTTTATACAAACGACAATAAAATACTCATTCAAAATCGAAAATCTATTAACAAGTACAATTCTAATTGGGGTCTTTTTGGTGGACACCTTAAAGAAGATGAATCTGATTTAGTGGCTGTTATTCGGGAAACTAAAGAAGAGCTAGACATTAATATTAAAGAGGTGGAATTAGAATATCTCGGTACAGTAAAAACACCAGCCGGGCAAGCATACACTTCAATATTTATTTCGCAGTTGAAACTAGATCCTGATAATATAAATGTTCTTGAGGGTGACGGTTGCGAATTGGTTTCTGAAGATCAATGCTCAAAATTAAAATTATCCACTGGTGATATTTTTAGAACAAAATTAATTTTTGATTTTTTAAAGCTAAAAAATTAATTACATCGCACGACAGTACGATATCTTATTCACGTTTACATAACGACAAATGCTCACAAATTTTTACTTCACTTCATTCGTAAAAACTTCGGATAGTAGTAAAGCTATTTAAAATATACTTCTCTTTTTTAGTTTCCCCATCAATAAAACACCGAGTCTTCCTCGGTGTTTTATATAATATAAATAATAATCCTAGATATCCAAATTCTTCACTGACTTGGCTCTGGTCTGAATAAACTTTTTACGTGGGGCAACTTCACCACCCATGAGAATTTCAAATATTTCTTCAGTCTTTTCAATATCATCCACGGTGATTCTTTTTAAAACTCTCGTTTGGGGATTCATGGTTGTTTCCCATAACTGCTCCGGATTCATTTCACCTAAACCCTTATAACGCTGAATTATGGCTTTACCAACTTTCTCGCCAACTCCTCTTTCACCAGCCTTTTCCACTTCTTCTTTTTCCTCAACATCTGTTTCCTCAATAACAACTTCTTTATTTTTATCCAATCCCCATTCTTTCAAGATATTCTGTAATTGTTCATCTTGATAGGCGTAGCGAGCGTCTTTTCCTTTTTGCACGCGGTATAGTGGTGGCTGAGCAACATACAAATGCCCTTGTTTAATCAATTCAGGAAAATAACGATAGAATAAAGTGAGTAATAATGTTCGAATGTGTGCACCATCAACATCAGCATCAGTCATAATAACAATTTTATTGTAACGAAGCTTAGTAATATCAAAATCAGGACCAAAACCAGCACCCAAGGCAATGATTAAGGACTTTAACTCATTATTGGCTAACATCTTGTCAATTCGTGCTCTCTCCACGTTTAATATCTTGCCTCGTAGAGGCAAAATTGCCTGAATTTCGCGGTCGCGACCCTGTTTGGCACTTCCACCAGCACTATCTCCCTCAACGATAAATATTTCGGCTCTTTCTGGCGATCTCGTAGAGCAGTCAGCCAGCTTACCAGGTAAAGCAAAGCCATCCAAAGCACCCTTACGTAAAACTGTATCGCGAGCACTACGGGCTGCTTTGCGAGCCTGAGCAGCT
>PFPO01000088.1:0-1569 GCA_002793075.1 Candidatus Komeilibacteria bacterium CG_4_10_14_0_2_um_filter_37_10 | reverse complement strand
TCTTCCAAGAAAGATTCCAGATAATCGGCAAAAACTGCCTCTACCGCTGGGCGCACTTCAGCGTTGCCCAGTTTGGCTTTAGTCTGCCCTTCAAACTGGGGTTCTGCTAATTTGACGCTAATAATAGCGGTCAGTCCTTCGCGAACATCATCGGAAGTTAGATTAGCTTCCTTTTCTTTAAGGAAACCGTTTTTGCGGGCATATTTATTTAAAACTCGAGTCAGAGCGGCTTTAAAACCAATTAAATGGCTGCCGCCTTCCATATTATGAATATTGTTGGCGAAAGCATAAACCACTTCCCTAAAATCAGCCGTATACTGAAAAGCTACTTCTACATTAATATTATCTTTTTCCTTATTAACATAAAAAACTTTTTGCTGTTTAATTTCATTATTATTGTTCAAATGCCTGATATAAGAAGCAACACCGCCTTCAAAATAAAATTTGTAACTTTTTTTGTCGTTGGTTCGCTGATCATAAATATTGATTTTGATGCCTTTGGTCAAATAAGCCTGCTGACGCAAATGATCAACGATAGTTGACCAGTCAAATTCAGTCACTGTAAAAATTTCCGAATCCGGCAAAAATGTCTGCGTGGTTCCGGTGTCATCTGTCTTAGTTGTTCCCACTACTTTTACTTTACTGGTTGGTTTGCCTTTTTGATATTCCTGAGCGTAAATTTTTCCGTCACGTCTAACTTCAGTTCTCATCCAACTGGATAAAGCATTAACAACCGATACACCTACACCGTGCAGGCCGCCAGAGACCTTGTAGCCGCCTCCTTCGCCGAATTTACCCCCAGCATGCAAAGTAGTCATTACTGTTTCCAACGCTGATTTCTTACTGACTTTATGCCTTTCAACTGGAATGCCCCGGCCATTATCTGAAACAGATACTTTACCTTCGGGTAATAACCACACTTCTACAGTATCGGCAAAACCAGCCATAGCTTCGTCAATGCCGTTGTCTACGGCTTCCCAAACCAAATGATGCAAGCCAGTAGAGGCCGTATTGCCAATATACATACCTGGTCTTTTTCGGACTGGCGCTAAACCTTCCAGGACCATGATATTTTCCGCTGTATAACCCTGACTTTTACTCTTTTTATCTACTCCTTTAACAACCGCTTTTTTAGCAGATTTTTCCGCGCCCGCAATGCCTCGCTTGCGTGGCGGGTGAGTTACTAGTTTTTTTGCTTTTTTTATAGCTTTTTTAGGCATTTTAAAATTAAAAATTAAAGCCCCCTTAGCTCGTATTTACAACTCTATTTTAGCATAAAATCAAGGAAAAAACAAGCTACTAAAACCCCATCTAACCCCTCCCGGCCTCCCCTTGACAGGGGAGGAGTTTTAATAAAATAAAGTCCCCCTGTTAAGGGGATTTAGGGGATTAGAGAGGGTATAATTGACACCTCTTTTAATCTATGATAATTTGCACTAATGAATTAACATGTACTTTCAAATTTACAAAAGAGGTAAATCATGAACAAAAAAATATTTGCCATGATAATAATACCAACTTTGTTGGTGCCGGTTATTTTCTTTGTAATCGTGTCCTTGGAATTTGCGC
>PFPO01000087.1:2356-3013 GCA_002793075.1 Candidatus Komeilibacteria bacterium CG_4_10_14_0_2_um_filter_37_10 | reverse complement strand
GTCGTCATCATCTTAATCGGTGGTTTTATGTGGATGACTGCTGGCGGTAACGAAGACAAAGTAACTAAAGGCCGTAAGTATATCATCAATGGTGCTATTGGCCTCGTGATCGTACTTGGCGCTTTCTCCATTGCCACTTTCGTTATCAGTCAAATCAACGGTTCTATTCGTTAAGACTTTGAGTTTGTCAGATATTTATAGTCTAGACTATAGTGGGTCAGGGTATGATAATTGACCCACTAAGGTGTGGAATATAAAATGTTAAAAGTCAGCACAAAAATTAAAGGAGGAGTGACTATTTTGATAATAGTCGCTTTATTTTGTTTATTGGGATCAAGTGTTTTGGCTAGTGTTGATGATGCTATAAAAGGTTTAAACACAACGGCCGCTGGTGCTGGTTTTAAAACAGATAAAACTGATGTTAAAACAATTATTGCTGATTTAATACCACAGCTCCTTGGTTTTTTGGGTATTATTTTTATGTTATTAATAATTATTTCTGGTTTTCAGTGGATGACTGCTGGTGGCAATACCGACAAAATAAATAAAGCCCGACAAAGAATTATCAACGCCAGTATTGGTTTAGCAGTTGTGATGTTGGCCTATGCTCTGACCTCGTTTGTTTTGGGTCAATTAATTAATCTTGGTGGCGTAAAA
>PFPO01000087.1:0-2344 GCA_002793075.1 Candidatus Komeilibacteria bacterium CG_4_10_14_0_2_um_filter_37_10 | reverse complement strand
GAAAAAAGATAGTCACAATCAGTGGGGTTATCATGGTAGTAAGCTTTTTATTGCTGAGTGTTTTTTCCCCAGTACTGGCCAGTACCGGTATTATGGATAATTTGAAAAGTGTAGCTGGTCAAGGTTATGATGCTAATAAGGATTATGATGCAGCAACCATACGCGAATTAGTTGGTAGTATTGTGCAGATTGGACTGGGATTGATTGGTGCACTATTCTTAATTTTAGTAATCATTTCCGGTATTCAGTGGATGACTGCTGGTGGCAATACCGACAAGATCAATAAAGCTCGGCAAAGACTGATTAATTCCGTCATTGGTTTAGGTATTGTCTTGGTTGCCTGGGTTATCGTATACACTATTTTAGATCTTATTAATACTGTGGGCTAATATGATGAAAAATATCAAATATTATCTAATAGTTTTGTTTAGTTCTTGGCCGTTATTTTCTCGCGCGGCCCTGTTGAATGACAATGTTATGAACGATGCTCAGGATTTTGCCGGTAAATCTGGTTATGATACTACAAATAATCCCAATATTTATGTTATTATTGGCTCGGTATTACAGTATCTTTTGGGTTTTGTCGGAATGATATTTTTAATTTTGGTTATTACTGGTGGCTTGCAGTGGATGACTGCTGGCGGTAATGCTGACAAGATAACCAAAGCCCGAACGCGAATGATTAATGCCGCTACTGGTTTATTTATTACCATTGCCGCTTACGCTATTACTTGGTTTATCCAAGACGTTGCCTTTAGTGTGTTAAGGAGAACTAGCTAAAATTATTATGAATAGAAAAGACAGAATTACAACTTTAATTATTATTATGCTCATGTTATTTAGTATTTTTTCTATTATCACACCCGTGTTAGCTAGTACCATGCAGGATAAGTTTCAAAATAATTTAAAAGAGGTTGGTGGTAAGGCTTATTATGACGAAGCTGGAATTGAGCCACCATTGTCTGATCCTGGTGAAATTGTAGCAAATTTACTTTATTATATATTATCTTTTTTGGGTTTGATATTTGTAGTTTTGATTATCATCTCGGGCATTCAGTGGATGACTGCTGGTGGTAATGCTGAAAAGATAACCAAAGCCCGAACGCGAATGATTAATGCTGTTGTTGGTTTTGGTTTGGTAATTATGTCATTAGCCATTACTTATGGAGTGATGTTTTATTTACAGACAGCAACTAGTTATACTTATTAATATAATTATGAAGTTTTTAAAAGTATTATTAATTTGTTTTATCATCGTAACAGCATTAATTGTTGGTAATATTAGTTTAGCCAATAATAACGATACAGCTTCATTGCCCATTGATAAGGATTTTCAATTAAAGATTAATAGTGAAGATAATTCTATTATAATTACTGCTGGTAATGTTGGTGTTGGATCGAGTGGGTTTTATCGTGGTTTAGACAAGGTAGCAAATAAAACAGGGTTGGCCGGCAACATAGAAAATATTGATCTGTACTGGACAAGGGTTGTTGGTTATATCATAAAGATTGCTTTGAGTTTTTTATCACTTATTTTTGTGGTCAATATGGTTACCTCTGGCTATCTTTGGTTAACTGCAGGTGGCAACTCTGAACAGATCACCAAGGCCAGGAAAAGAATTATTAATTCGGTAATTGGTATGGCTATTGTTTTGGGCGTTTGGTCAATTACCGATTTCTTATTATTAAAATTAGCTTGCATTATTGAGTTCGGTGGACCAAGTTGCTCCTAAAGGTAAATTTATGAAAAAATATATATTGATTTTTATTCTCGTAGTCAGCATCGTTTCTCTTTGCTCGCTTGTTCTAACAGTCAATGCCCAATCTAGCGTTCGTGATCTACTAAGTAATCGTTACAGTGATTTAAAAGGTGAAGTTACTGGTTCTAGTTTGTCATCAACTCCCATTCAGTATGTGGTGGTGGATATTGTTCGTCGGGTTTTGATGTTTTTGGGCCTAGTAACCGTGATTATCATTATTTATGCTGGTTATCTCTGGCTAACAGCTGGTGGCAACGCCGATCAAGTTAACAAAGCCAAAAAATATTTGATTAATGCTGTTATTGGCGTCGTGATAGTTTTGGGCGCTTTTGTGTTTACCAGATTGGTCGTCACGATGGTAGGTGGCAATACTTTTGGTTGCACCTCTAGTAGTCAGTGTCCTAGTGGTTGGCAGTGTAGTCAGACTACGCATAGTTGTGTTTGGAATTAGAGATTATTTAATATATTAATTAATAAGTAAGATAGTAAAAAAGTATGAAGAAATTATTTAACAAGACTAATCTGATCGCACTACTTATGGTAGTAACTTTAGTTGTTCCTACTTTAGCTTTAGCTAATGCTAA
>PFPO01000086.1 GCA_002793075.1 Candidatus Komeilibacteria bacterium CG_4_10_14_0_2_um_filter_37_10 | reverse complement strand
CGGTTCAATATTTTCTAAATAACATCCCATTTCTATTTCTTGTTGGCTAGCTTGCGGATTATTTTTTATTCTCAATTCTAGTTTTTGTTGCATCTGCTGATGAACGCCTTGTCGCAATAAAGCATAATATCTTAATCTCTCAATTTGTTCCCGTGATAAACTAGAGTGCCGACGTAAACGTTCAATTTCCTCAGCGTTACCTTGCTCTAAAATAGCCCTAACGTCATCTTCTTTATGCAAATCGTACTGTTTATTAATAGTAAATTTATTCTCCTGCATTAAAATACTAATAATTTCTTTTATCTTATCATATATAGTTAAATTGTACTATACACACAACACGGCAACGCCGGGAGTTAAAAAAAACCGCCCAAGCTATTGTAGCTAGAGCGGAATGAGGAAGTGAATAATGAAATTATTTCATTAAAACCATTTTTTTAATGGCTGTATAAGAACCGGCGGATAATTTGTAAAAATAAGTACCGCTAGCTAATCTACCACCATCAAAGGTAACTTGGTAGCTACCTGCTATTTTTTCTTCATTGATTAAGGTAGTGATTTCTTTACCAAGAATATCATAGATCCTTAACTGAACTTGGGTACTGTTGGGTAAAGAAAAACTAATGTTGGTTACCGGGTTGAAGGGATTAGGATAGTTTTGATACAAATCAAAGGTTGTTGGTTTGTCTTGATCTTCATTGATATCAGTAATTCCATCTAACCGTACCGACTGAATTCTATAACTTAAGCTTGGATCCGGTACTGTAATAGAAATCGTACCATTATTATTAACCCAGGTGTCTTTAGTCCATGTCTGACCATTGGGCAGGATAGTGGAAACCATAACTGCACGACCAGTGGTGTTAATGGTTAGTATGTCTCCAGCCATGCTAGAAGTAAATGGAACTTGCGGTTGAATAATCCTCTCTGACATCAAAACGCCAATACCTAAATTAGCAACCAGTGGATCGTTATGATTAACTAGCCAACGATTTAATAACCAAGCGTCAATTAAATAACCGGACTGATCAAAAAGAATTAAACCACGACCAAAATCAATCTGCTGATTATTGTATAGATCCAAATAACTTTGCCTACCGCGAGCCATTAATTCCATATCATCGTAATTAACTATACCATCACCACTAACATCACCCCTGATACCATTAATGCCTTTAACTATTACCGAGGAACTTAAATTCTGCCAGCGTGGACCTTGTAAAAATAATGGCGAATACAAGGCAACGTTATCTGTTAGCCAAAAATAGATAATATTGCCTGTACGCATATTATTATTACCCCACCACCAATATGATGCATAACCAGTGATACCATCGCTATTTGAATACCACTTAAAATTAGTATTATTACTGACGGTGTCACTATAAATGTAGCCGCTAGGAAATTCTGCAGCATAAGGGATGCACCAATCAAAGTGGTCCTGTTCAATCAAATCAACAGAGGCACCGAAATTGCACTCAATTGCTTGGATCACGCGTGGTAAGAAATTACTAAACTTAGTATAAACATGATGCGAAACATACCACCATTGACCAGGGAAAACGAACATCGTATCAACTAATAATTCTGGTGATTTACCCATTGTTACTTCAGTTAATTCTGGGTTAACTAAATTTAAACAAGATCCTTCTGGTCCGCCATTAATTACTTCTTGATTAGTTATTGTCTTACCAATCCGCGGTTGAATAGTGCCATAACCAGAAATGTCTGCTTTAATGGTCAATGTTTTTGTCTGACCATAAGCAAGCGGTAAGTTAATTGCAAACAAATAATCATCATCTATTAACGAATCGATCGAGGCAACAAGCGTGCTACCATCATATATGCTAATATTTCTTAGCGTCGGTTTGCCGTTGCATGGCCATTCGGTAGCAATAGATAGCTCAAGGCCGTTCACAGTAACATTATTAGCTTGTGATTCAATATCAATAATGATTAAGGTGAAATTGGATAGTCCTTGCGTGCGAATTATCGTAGGATCAAGAAACACTGGTGAATTAACGTTAAGATTTACACCGACCGATGAACTGGTCTGCGCAAAAGAAAACATCATCGTCAAAACAATGATAACGAAAGAAAGCAATCTTTTCATTGCTGATCTCCTTATTTATGAAAGAAATGAAAGAAATATGAATTAACTTGTCAAAAAACTAATGTCCTATGTATATCACGTAATCTAATTACTGTCAAGTCTTTGCGGTAATGTGCACACACATATTGCACTTTCTAGTAAACTAGGGCCTTAATGCAGTATAATTAATAATAAAAAAGCTCGGCATTTAAGCTAAGCTTTTTTTTAAATATTCACACCGCTAGAGGTAATAAACCAACGAGGTTTTTCTCGCAACTCGCTCCAACTCAGTGCTGTAGCTAGTTTGACAGCCAACCATTGGTTGAGTTCGGTGAACTAACTCACAATAACTATTGGGTTCATTACAATAAACACCGTATGGCTGTTGATCAAAGCAATGTTTACACTTCAGAACTTGAGCAGTTTGCTCTCTACCATACCGAGTAACAAACACTTGGTTGATCAATTTTTGAACTAATTTCTTTGCTGCTACTATTGCACAAAAAATGAAGGAAATAATAGCGCAAATAAATCCACTGACAATTAACATGATTAATTCCGGCCATTGATTGAGCCGAAAGTCAAACACGCCACCGTCTTCAATATCACTATTTTTACAGCGTTTGATTGCTTGATAAAACAAGCGTGGTAGCTGACCCAAAAGCAAAAGAATAAATCCAATGCCGGCAAAAATTAAAGGTAACCACTTAACAAACTCAACAACTAGATCAAGTACTTTCTTCATTTTAACCTCCGCGGTTTTTTGTTTATTTATTGATAAAAAGTTAAGGTTCTAAAATTTAATATAGTATTATACTATATTACTAAATAAAAGTCAATATTATCTCTTTTGTAACTCTAAGCACACCTGTCCTTGCCATTTTTGATAGGATAGAGCGTCAATAATAAAGTCATAAACTCGTGCTAGTTGTTTCCCGACCGGCCACCGATCAAGATACGATTGCAAAGATGAATAATAATATTTTTTTACCAATACTAGTCCCTGCTCAGTAAAAATGTTAATCAGCTGATCAATGTTCTGATAGCTATAATATGTTGGAAAGGATTTACGGCCGGTGATCATGCTATGAAAATTGGAGGGAATCATTTTAGCTAATAAAAATTCCGGCGCTGTGGCATTGGGCACGGAAACAATAAACGATCCTCCAGTTTTCAATATTCTGCTAATTTCTTGGGCCGCCATTTCAATTCTAGCTACATGTTCAAGAATAAAATTAGCCAAAACTAAATCATAACTTTCTGTATTCACCTCTTTCATTTCCTCCACTGAGCATTGATAATAATTACGTACCCGAAAATGATTGACTGGTACCACGGAAATATCTAGCCGATCCATGACGAATTCTATTTTCTCAGCATCTAAATAGTTTTCTATCAATAAACTTTGGCCCGCACCCAAATTTATTATTTCTGGCCGCTGCTCGGTTAACAATATTTTCTTAGTTGCCTCCGCAAGTAATTGTAATAATTTTTTCTCCGCTGGTGATTGCATATTTTATGTATAGGTAGTTAATTTAATAAAACAACTATAAACAAATTCTGGTCGCACTAGATCAGTGCTAGTAAATTGATAATCAAGTTGTGACAACTGGTGGTAGCCAACGCATTGATTATTACCAAAAATTGCTTTTTGTTGCTGATTCAAAGAATAAATAGGGTTAGTGGGCCCATAAATGACAAGTGACGGTATTTGATAAACTCCAGCTAACTGTTCAGCAAAAGAATTAATACCGATAAAATATTTAGTATGGGCGAATAATTGATTTAGTTGTGGCCAACTGATATCTCGCAAATCAACAACGCCCGGCAGCAACGGATCGCTACTCCTGCCAACCTGATAAATCAGCCAACCGTCTTTAGCTAAATACTGGATTAAATCACTCCACCGGGCCGATGACCACTGACGCTCTGCCAGCCACTGCCCGGCTGTTGGTTGAATAATCAGATAATTTTTTTCCGTGATATACTGTTGTTCAAATTGACTATCCGTAACAGTAATAGCTAAATTGGATAATAATACCGAGTCTTTCAATCCTACTTGTTTGGCCATGATATGTTTAATGCTAAAATTTTTACCCGTACGAAACAGGTGCCAGTCATAGTGTTCATATAAAAGATGAATCATCGGCCAATCACACCACGACCACTTAGCCGTCACTCGTAGTGGAACAAGCTGATTAAAAACCTCCGGGTGATTAGTAACTATTTTAATTCGTGTTTGCAAATGTTGTTGTTGCCATTCCTTAATCACTGCGGCGGCCATTAAACAATCACCAAGTCCGCCTTGGCGAATGAATGTTACGCGTCTGATACCAGGCAAAAACAGTAATAAACGACTGATAATATTAACTATTAACTTAGCTAAGCAATATCCTAAATAGGATAAACTAAATTTTTTACTGGTGCGGGCTTTATTCATGACTACATTATAACAAAAAGAAAAAAAATTAGATAAGTGTTATAATTAGTTACAGATCTCATGTTAATACTAAACTTTTATCTATGCTCAAAAAAAACCGCAAAATTACTCCCCCCACCCCTTATGAGAAGATTGAACCAGACTGGTATAAACCATATACACAAATCTATCTGATCAGACACTGTGAACCCGATCGTCACTTCCTACCTACTGCCGGTAATCCAGAAATGCCTCTCTCGGCTGAGGGTCGCCAGCAACTTAAGTACCTTCTAAAAAAACTAAAAACTTCTCATATTGATTGCCTCTATGCCAGCGAATATCAACGAGCACTAGAAACGGCTCAACCCCTAGCTCGTTATTTAAAAAAAAGAATTATCGTTGATCCGCGCTTAAATGAAATAGATTGGCATGATTGGCATAAAGTAAAATATTTTCACATGACCGAGAAAACGAGAGAAAAAAAATTTCCTAGTTACAAAAAAATGGATCGCCGTTTAGATCAGTACCAAGATAAGACGCGACGAGTACTGGCTGATATATTTGAGCATAATAAAAATAAGAAAATTGCCATCTTCTGCCATGGTAATATTATTCGTACCATTATCACTAGCATTATTAACAGTGATATTATCGGTTTTTTATCCATGGAAATTTATCAATCATCAATCACGAAACTAACGATTGATAAAAGCGGATATGTCAAAATCAACTATCTGAATAGTATCTCTCATCTTCCTCATCACACGCAAGAAGATTTATTTTTAGCTGGTCGCAAAAAATAGCTTCTGATTCGCGGCCAGAAAATAACAATACCAGCTATCCACAGCAAGGTCAGTAACCAACTGAAAAAAGCTGGCAAATTTAGTTTTGGTAATAGGCCAAAAATAAAAATATAATGACCGACGTATAAAGCCAACATCACCTGACTAATACGAGCTAGTAGACTTTGCCACCAATCATTTAACTGAATCTGTCCCGCTAAACGAAATAAATATAAACCAGCTATGGCAGTTGCGATAATAAGTAACGGTAAGTGTAGATACTTATCATATTGATTAATCGCAATACCTTGATAAAAAATTACTGGATAAAATAATAAAATAAACCAGGTAAATACTTTGATAATGAATATATTAGAGTAATGACTCCAGCTGGCTTGGTACCAATAATAAATAATACCTAAGAGAAAATAAACACCAAAGGAATTGATCGGATAACTGTAATTCAATAACCAATCAGTAATAATTTTTTGCTGAGCAAAAAACGGCCATTGCAAGAGAAAATTACTAAAGAATAGTAATAAACACAAAATAATAGCACCCAACTGCCATTTTTTTTCTAAAAAAATCCAGCTAATTGCCGTCATGATAGCAAAAGCTAATAAGATAACACCGGAACTAGAGAGTGTTTCGTTACTAGCATAAGTAGTGATAATAAATAAAACAATTAATAATAACACCCTCTTGATATATTTAACCGGTTGCTGAAATTTAAAATTATAGGCCAATAAATAACCGGAGATAAACAAAAAAGCAAATTGCACAAAGGGTATATAGGCAAAAAAAATGGCCAACCAAATGCTGTTGCTTTGAAAAGTGATCAATACTAAATGGTCCAATACCATCAAAATTATGGCACCGGCTTTAAAAATATCAGCAGCGATTATTCTTTCTTTCATAGCTTTTTTACGACTCCTGGTCTAATTATTTTATAAGGCTTAACTGTTAAATCAACAACTGTTGATATTTTGTGTTGAATAACACCGCGTGAACAATAGAAGTCTATCTGCCGACCAAAATATCTCTCAGCTTGCTTGATATCCAGTGCTGGTAATAAACCGGCTAAATTGGCGCTGGGGGCCACTAGCGGGCCCGTAATGCGTAAAATTCTTTGTAGTAACAAATTGGCTGGCCAACGTAATGAAATAGTTTTCTGGCCACGGTGCAAATACTTACGACTCGGCACCGGACATGGTACGATGAAACTAATAGCTCCTGGCCAGTGCTGCACCATTAGTCTCTTTTGCGCCGGCGTGATAGTAACTCCCAAATCTTTGATCTGTTGCCAACTGTTGATTAAAATAATCATTGGTTTGTTATGGGGACGCCGGCGCACTCGATATATTTTACTGACCGCTCGCGGTTGCTCAGCGCTACCCAACAGACCATAGATAGTATCAGTTGGCATGACGCCTATTTTCCCTTGTTGTAATAAATGAGCTATTTGCTGACGATCAACTATATTTTTCCAAGAAAAATGTTTTATTTGCTTATTCATTGCTGGCAAAAAATATTAAACGATAATGATAATATAGCAAATCATTAAGTTCTTGTCATTTATTATTTTTCCATAAACTGCTATAATTCTAAATATGAAATTCAAAATATCATTCTCCTGGCTCAAAAAAATTCACTGGTCAAAACTGTGGACAGATAAAAAAATCTTGTCTCTTTTTATTATTTTAATAATCGCCATTCTTTGTATTAGTTTTGCCTCTTGGCGCTATTTTCAATTTACTCAAGAACAAAAGCCAAAAACGACTATTACCGACAACAAAGATATCTATACAGAATTCTTGGTAGAGATATTCCAAAAAATAAAAACCAACTATTGGGAAGTTATCAAAGATGAAGATTTGTTTAAACTTTATCAACTAGGTACAGAAAAACTAAAACACCCAGTTACTGTTACTATTGGTCAAGATGAAAAAGCTTTGCGTTCATTACTAACCACAGCACTTGGGGAAATTCCCGAAGAGAAAGACAAAAAAGAATATGCTGTTAATCTAGCCACCATCGTACTGTACAATTTGCAACCGGCTGGCCGTAGTGGACTATTTACCGTACAAAAGGAAACAGAGCTTTGGAACAATGTAAAAAACATTGATCCAGGAACCAATCTTTATGATGAAATTGGTGTCAAGAAAGGTGCTAATACTGAAGAAATAACCAAAGCAGCGCAAATGAAAGAAGTCGCTGTTAATAACTTAATAAAAAATGCTACCAATGAAGAAGAAAAGAACAAAGCCCAGGAACAACTAGCTAAAGTAACTCGGGCTAAAGAAACCCTATCGCTGGAATCGTCACGGGATAATTACAACCAATACGGCATAGAATCAACGGTAATAGCCGAGAAGATTAGTAATAATATTTTGCATCTATGGTTCAAAAAAATCTCTCCTTCAACCTACACTGAGTTGCAGCAGGTTACCACTCATTTTGACCAATTTAAATCTTTAAATACGCTAATTCTCGATCTCCGGGGTAATGTTGGTGGTTCCATTGACTTATTACCATATTTACTTGGACCGTTCATTGGTGAAAATCAATATGCCTATGAATTTTATCATCAAGGAAAATATGAACCCTACAAAACCAAAACCGGTTGGCTACCATCATTGGTACGTTACAAAAAAGTAGTAATCTTGCAAGATGACAAAAGCCAATCCTCGGCGGAAATGATGACGGCTGTTTTGAAAAAGTATAATATCGGTGTTGTTGTCGGTACTAATACTCGCGGTTGGGGAACCATTGAAGCTGTTTTTGAACTCACTAATCAAATTGATCCTAAAGAAACCTATAAAATGTTTCTCGTCCATAGCATTACTCTGCGTGATGACAATCAGCCGATTGAAGGCCGCGGCGTTGATCCTAACATTAAAATCACCGATAAAAACTGGCTGGCTCAGCTAACCGAACACTTCAATGACGCTACTATCAGTGCGGCAGTAAGTAAACTACTAAAACAATAAATATCAGCACTCTATCTCCCTATTGCTTTTCCGCCACTACCAAAAGTGCACGATTTTTTTAAATCACTCAGAGAAATACTTGTACCACCCTTACCAGCAGGATCATTAATATTAAGTATTCCATCATGGTTCTTGGTAATGACTATAAAATGTCCATTACCGGTGAAAGGGCATTTACGCGATTTGTAACAAGTATTGTCATTTTTACACAACGGATTATTATGTACGCTAATAACTACGGGATTGGTTTTGGCTAATTCAGCGCAATTGTCATAATTATTACACTCTTGAACTCTTAAGCCATATTCTTTTGCTACTTGACCTATTGAAAGTTGTGACGTTCCGCCATCACAGCCTCGCCCTCCATTATTAATCATTTTTTGCGCCATTTGCTGTAAAGTTACTGGTTTTTGATAATACAATAAAACCATTGTGAGGGAAGTTACACCGCAACCCGAGGAACAAATATTGGATTTAGTTTGGCAACCCTTGCCGGTATAGTCAATGTCATGATTTTTTGGATCTTTACACTGCCTTAATAAAGGAACGCCATCCTTACCAATACTACTCACCTGTACCGAAACTCCTGAGCCTAAAGATTTAACATTTGTTCCGTCTGGGGGTGGATTAGTGGCTTCTTCCAAGTCGACTGTACTCAAAGCGTATGTATCTTTCAAAACCGCCTCAATCTCTTCCTTAGTATAAAACTTTTTAGTTAAGCTAATGGAGTCCATAGATAGTAAACTAGGGTTGATTACAGTCAACAACATATAGGAGGTCAACATCAAAATTAAACCAATGATCGCGCTGGCAATAACTTTTTTGGCGGCGCCAATACGGGCAGCATTGCCACCGGCAAAAATCCAACGCCAACCACCAACCATGATCATCACTACAGCAAGTACTGCCACCACCTTGACACCATAGTTATAGAGAGCGCTGATATACTCGCCCAGCCAAGGAATGTTACAATATCCTTCCTTACCACCAGTCACTTCACATTTGATTGGTGAAAAAACACCCAATCCAGGAATTTGCACACTTAATAATGGATTAGTTTTACTGGTAGTGCTCTCCAATTCATCCTTAGTTGGTTCCTTTTTTTTGGTATCTGTTTTTACACTATCGGTTTTGATCTTATAAAGATCACTTAAACCACCACGGATACTCATGTGTTCACTGACGCTGGGTTTGGTATACAGCGCCACTCTTTTATCGGCGGTGACATACTGCATATTATTCCAACTGATTGGCGTAACAGTAAAAAAGGAGCTGTAAAACGCCTCGGTATTTGCTCGCACGCCATCATGATTGGTGCTAATAGCGGCAAAAATAATATTTTTATTCTGTGCGCTATTGATAAAAGATGAATACATACCATCCAGTAACACAATTTTGTAAACGCCAGGAAAAGAACTATTCTTGTTAATAGCATTGTAGCCACAATCATGTCCGACTAAAATAATTTTACTTAAATTTTTGCCAGCTTCCTGTTTAACACGATTCACGGCTTTGGTTAACCAGCTAGTTGTTAATTGCGACCAACAACCATTTTCTGTTCCATATTCTCCGCTCGGTACCATTAAAACAATTGAATAACCAGCCGATCTTAATTCATTAACTTCCGCCGTTGCCACACTGACACTATCAACAAAACTACTATTACCATTGGCACCACCCGTTACCTTACCCTGAAAGTAAATCAGAAGTGAGCTGTCGTCAGTGACATTATCCGGAATGTTAATATTTACCTGGCGGTTATCAATCGTCACTGTTTGCTTGTATTTTTCCGCTAAAGCTGAACTTGGTGAATAAAAAAACGACCCCATGGTAAATACCAATAAAAAGGTCAGTAATAAATATTTTTTTCTGGTGAGCATGTCAATATTATACTTATTATTGGGAAAAGTAACAAACTATGCCTTCGGTGCTGTATTTTTTTCACGATAAATAATTTTGAGTTAATTAAAAAAAATCCACAACTTTTAAAATCGTGGATTTACTTTTTAGGACCTATTTATGGTCAGGTATCAATTACTAGCGAACAATTTTTTACTTAGCAATATGTTCACCAACATTACAGGTTGGAACAAGTATAGCGTTAGGAGGAATAGGGTATTCTTTTCCAAAATATTTATATTCATACCCACGGTCATCCGAAAGCATATGTCGTTGTTCGTCAGTTCTAATCTTAACTGAACTTTGACCACCAGGATATTGCAAAATGTCACCATCAACGAAAACCAGGAAAGTAGTATTGGCTGGTACATCGGTAAGAGTAAAAGTTTGCGTGGGAGCGAACCGTATTTGCGGCTTAAAGTTGGCCACACTCATCAGTTGCATACAATTAACGGTATTTTCCTTTTTCCCGTCTACTGATTCGTGGCGGACTGGTATCATTCTTATCAACTCCTCTGGATAAAATCTCTTTTCTACTGGTATCCCACCCCAGAGCACTCTGAATATCATCAGCTTACCATCATCACCCATCTTTGGTTCTTCCTCTCCTTCGAGATATACTACTACTTTTATACCAACAGGAACCTGTTTCTCCGTTAGAAGCAATATTGGTTTCATCGCTCACCTCTTTTATTAATTTGAATTTATTAATTTACACCGTATCTAATATTAGAGACACGTTATCACCGAATGGCTACTATGTCAAGACGATGAATTGGTTCTAAGAAAAAACTGATATTAATACATCTTCTAACTCCACTTTTTGGAGAATGTTTAAATTAATATTTTAAAATAAAACTATTTCTATTGTCTCTTTATTAAATATTAATTAAATTATAAGCTACTTATTTAAAATAATGATGTTAAGCATCATCCTAGTTTAAAAACAATAAGTATCGAGAAGATGGTAATAATGGGGGTTCGATGGTGCCAGAGAATGAACTGGTTAGATAGAGATAAAAGATTCTAAAAAATGCAATGTTACACGAATAGAAACAAATTACAAAATCACTAGATTGTACATAAAAAAAGAAGTTACTTATATAACTCCTTTTAAAATTTCACTTGCTCTTTTTGGATTTTCTTTCGAGTTTGTAGACGACCCTGCCTTTTTTTTAAGAAACCCAATTTTGTTGGTGTAACAATACCGAATAAGGATAACTCGCCATTTTCAACGTGCAGGCAGCCACATTTATCACAGGGATAATTATTTCGATAACCACGAATTCCTTGTTCAATAGGAACGGGATGCTTAAAATCAATATTGCCTTGATCGCATTTTAGATTTTGACATTTATTATTTCTCTTCACTTTATCTCCTTGTTTGTTTAAAGTTCGTTAATGTTAATGGGCTAATATATCGCAAAGGGGCTATTTTGTCAAGCATATATTAAAAGCCCTACTAATTAAGTGGGGCTTTTTGCAATTTGTTGAGATTATTTTTTAGCACTCGCCAGTTCTTGTTGGCGGTCGCCGAGCCAACGATCCTATAAATTTAGGCAGCGCTTCAGGGTTAATTGAGGAGATAGTTACATGTTTGATAATACAAGTAATGTAAAAATTATAAGTATAAACAAAATCACTATCTCGTTTACTGGTGGTGGTGGTGGCTCTTTCAATGGTGTAATTTTTACAATTTTACCATGTAGAAATTCTATAGCCAAAATCATCTTGGCTATTATTTCTTCATTATCTTGTTCTTTTACAAGGCACTGATAAGAATAACCATCCGCAAATGTAAGTGTGAGAGTCTGCCCCGGGAAAATTGAATGAGGATCCAACTTCACCTCTGGTGTAGAAAATGAAGCCGATGCAAACAAGATTACGAGCATTATTAACCTGTACATAATATTTCCTCCTTTAAGGAATTTGTGATCAAATGTATTTTAAAGGTACCGAGATAAGTCATTATCTTACGACTATTATCTAGTTTGTCAAACATATACTAAAAGCCCTACTAATTAAGTGGGGCTTTTTGCAATTTGTTTGGATTATTTTTTAGCATCCTTTAATTCTTGTTGGCGGTCGCCGAGCCAACGATCCCAATTGGGTAAATAGTGGGGAAAGTGTATTTTATTCTCGATCACGTAATTCAACCACTCTTCAGCTTGAGAAATCTTACCTAGTTCCAGGGCATTTCGGAAACCTTTAGTGTCAACAAAACCAAATTTATCCTGTAGTTCCTCAAATGTAACACGTAAAGGACGATGCTCCATCTTTGCCAAAGTACCATCGTTCTTCAATTGTTGATACAATTCCAGGTCTCTTTGACGATCGCTAAGCCAAGAATCCCAAGTGGCTTCATATTGCGGGAAATTTTCTTTATTTTCAACAATGTGCTTTAACCACTGTCCAGCCAATTCAATTTTTCCTTGTTGTAAGGCTAATTGAAAGTCCCAAGTTTGTTTCAGCCCGAATTTTTCCATCAATTCTTGCTGAGCTTCTTCTTTTGTTCTTTTTATTTCCACTTTGTTCTCCGTTTTTTGTTGATCTAAAAATGAATTATCATTAATCATATTAATCTACTTTATGGATAATATTTATACTATTTCACAAAATCTCTAAAAAAGCAAACAATAATAAACACTTATTGCCGTCTACCTAACTAGACTAATTAATTTATTGAAGTGTTTAATAATAACTCCCTCATCTTGCAGAATTGTGAGTAATTATCGCACAGTATTTATTAAGTAATTAAAAGCCCGCTCAGATTTATTTCCAGCGGGCAAAACACAGAATTATTTCTTTTGCGTTTGACAATGTTCGTAAAGTTCTTTACCAACATTGGCAATAACTACATCTTGCTCTTCAGTACCACCGGAACAAGCAAAGTATGCTGTATAATCATCACTAATTACACAACCTCGTGCTGGGGATTCTCCCTTCATAGCATATTCGGTACAACTGGGTTTACCGGTTCGAAAACTCTGAAATATTTTACCAAAAGCAAAGGCTCGGTAATTAACTCCTTTATCCTCTGGACCACGGTTTATAGGATCTGGTTCTCGGAAAAAATTTTCACCGAAAGACTCTTCATTATAAATATGTTCTGTACAGACCGACAATATAACAACTGAACCTCTTTTTAAACCTAATTCACGGGCCTTTTCTATCATTGCTTTCAAAATAGGATCAACATTAATTTTAACCACGACTACTACTCCTGATGATTGTTGAAAATAATTATTATTTAATTTAGTTATTAAGGAAAGTGATAAACTACTATAGCAAAATATATTATCTTTGTCAACACCTTGCTCCTACATTCTAGTCCCAAGCTTAATTAAACTAAAAACCTACATTCTAGTCCCA